>NZ_JAWJYQ010000030.1:0-124729 GCF_032971465.1 Pseudomonas sp. LSJ-87
CTTCCAGGGCCTACTGAACACCCGGAAGTAACAAAAAAAGCGACCTTAGGGTCGCTTTTTTTGTTTCTGCCTTTGGCAAAAAACTATCTTGTATTGCCTGTCAGGGCCTCATCGCCGGCAAGCCAGCTCCCACCTCGACCGCATTGATCTCAAGCCTTACGCTATACCTGTGGGAGCTGGCTTGCCGGCGAATGGGCTGCGACGCAGCCCCGGCAATCTCAGCGGCGACGCTCTTCTTCCCGTAAGGTGAGCACCTCAACCCCATCCTCGGTCACCGCCACCGTATGCTCCCACTGCGCCGACAAGCTGTGGTCGCGGGTAATCACCGTCCAGCCATCCTTCAGCGTGCGCGTCCCGCGTCCGCCCTGGTTGATCATCGGTTCGATGGTAAACACCATCCCCGGCTTCAACTTCAGGCCCATCCCGCGCTGGCCAATGTGCAGCACCTCCGGCCCTTCATGCATCTGTTGGCCGATGCCATGCCCGCAATACTCACGTACGACGCTGTAGCCCGCCGCTTCGGCATGGGTCTGGATGGCATGGCCGATATCACCCAGCGTAGCCCCGGGGCGTACCTGTTCGATGCCTTTCCATAGCGCGTCATAGGTGGTGTCGACCAGGCGCTGCGCCTCATCGCTGATCGGCCCGATGCTGTACATCTTTGACGAGTCGGCGATATAGCCGCCTTGTTCCAGGGTGATGTCGACGTTGATGATCGAGCCTTCCTTCAGCACTTCATCGACCTTGGGCATGCCATGGCACACCACATGGTCCACCGAGGTGTTGAGCGAATAGGGGAAACCATACTGGCCCTTGCTCGCCGGGCGGGCCTTGAGCGTGCCGACGATGAACGCCTCGGCGCGGTCATTGATCTGCATGGTGGTCACGCCGGGGCGGATGAAGCTGTCGAGGTCGGCGAACACCTGGGCAAGCAGCTGGCCGGCGCGGCGCATCAGGTCGAGTTGGGCGGGGGTCTTGATAATCACCTGGGACATGGGGGGAGGGCAGTGGCTCGTGCTGGAATGTGCCCCAGCATAGCGCCATGGGGTGTGGGGTTGCCATCGCATGGTGCACAGCCTGTACCGGCCCCTTCGCGGGTGAACCCGCTCCCACAGGGATATCGCAAGGCCTGAGGGCAGTGATGTACCTGTGGGAGCGGGTTCACCCGCGAAGAGGCCGGCACAGCTGGCCCATTAATTGCTGATCTACCGCTACCCAGGGCTATCAACGTCGACAGCCCACAAAACTTCACGACAAAGGCGCCGTGTTGCCCCGCTTGCCCAGCAAGCAGGGGCAGCCGGCGCCTTTTTGCGTTCCCTACAGGAGCCCGCCCATGGCCAACAGCGAAGTGCGCAGCGTCTGCCCCTACTGCGGCGTTGGTTGCGGCATCGTCATGAGCGTTGCCGATGGCAAGGTCGGCAAGATCAGCGGCGACAAGCAGCACCCCAGCAACTTCGGCCGCCTGTGCACCAAAGGCCTCACCGCACACCTGCCGCTGACCGCCGCCGGGCGCATGGAGGATGCCTATGTGCGCCAGCAGCGCAGCCAGCAGCCAGCGCGTACCGGCATCGACCAGGCCATCGCCGCCGCCGCCGGGCGTTTGCGCGGCATCATCGACCAGTACGGCCCCGACGCCCTGGCGCTGTACGTGTCCGGGCAGATGTCGCTGGAGGCCCAGTACCTGGCCAACAAGCTGGCCAAGGGCTTTATCCGCACCCGTCACATCGAGTCCAACTCGCGCCTGTGCATGGCCAGCGCCGGCAGCGGCTACAAGCTGTCGCTCGGTGCCGATGGCCCGCCCGGCAGCTACCAGGACTTCGAGCACGCCGACGTATTCCTGGTGATCGGCGCCAACATGGCCGACTGTCACCCGATCCTGTTCCTGCGCCTGCTCGACCGGGTCAAGGCGGGTGCCAAGCTGATCGTCGTCGACCCGCGGCGTAGCGCCACCGCCGACAAGGCCGACCTGTTCCTGCAGGTGCGCCCCGGCAGCGACATGGCCTTGCTCAACGGCCTGCTGCACCTGCTGCTGCGTAACGGCCACACCGACCCCGACTTCATCGCCCGCCACACCGAAGGCTGGGACGAACTGCCGGCCTTTCTCGATGACTACACCCCTGACCGGGTGGCCGCCATCACCGGGCTGGCCGAGGCCGACATCATCAAGGCCGCCGAATGGATCGGCGGCGCCAGCAACTGGATGAGCTGCTGGACCATGGGCCTGAACCAGAGCATCCACGGCACCTGGCACACCAATGCAATCTGCAACCTGCACCTGGCCACGGGCGCCATCTGCCGCCCCGGCAGCGGGCCGTTCTCGCTGACCGGCCAACCCAATGCCATGGGCGGCCGCGAGATGGGCTACATGGGCCCCGGCCTGCCAGGCCAACGCTCGGCGCTGGTAGCGCAAGACCGCGCCTTCGTCGAGCAGCAGTGGCAACTGGCCCCGGGCAGCCTGCGCAGCGAAGGCGGCGAGGGCACGGTGGCGCTGTTCGAGCAGATGAAAAGCGGCGTGGTAAAGGCCTGCTGGGTCATCTGCAGCAACCCGGTGGCCAGTGTCGCCAACCGCCAGCAAGTGATCGACGGCCTGCGCCAGGCCGAACTGGTGATTACCCAGGATGCCTTCCTCGACACCGAGACCAACCGCTACGCCGACATCCTGCTACCGGCTGCGCTGTGGGCCGAAGGCGAGGGCGTGATGATCAACAGCGAGCGCAACCTCACCCTCATGCCACGTGCCGTCGAACCGCCCGGGCAGAGCCTGCCAGACTGGCAGATCATCGCCCGGGTCGCCTGCGCCATGGGCTATGCCGACGCCTTCGACTACCCCGATGCCGAGGCGGTGTACGAGGAGATCCGCCGCTTTCACAACCCAACCACCGGCTACGACCTGCGGGGCATCGGCTATGCCGAACTGCGCGAGCAGCCGCACCAGTGGCCCTGCGCCCCGGGCCGCGACAACCCGCGCAGCCCGCTGCGCTATCGCAACGACGGCAGCAGCCAGACGCTGTTGCGCGATGCCCAGAGCGAGTGCCCGGTGTTGGCCTTCCCGACCACCAGCGGTAAGGCCCGCTTCTTCGCCCGGCCCTGGTTGCCGGCGGCGGAGCTGCCGGATGCCGATTACCCCATGGTGCTGAATACCGGCCGCGTGCAGCACCAGTGGCACACCCTGACCAAGACCGGCAAGGTACCGGCGCTGAACAAGCTGGAGCCCGGACCCTTCGTGGAAATCCACCGCGACGATGCTGCCCGGCTGGGCATCGCCGAAAAGGACCAGGTGGCCATTCGCTCGCGCCGCGGGCAGGCCTTGCTGCCCGCGCGAATCAGCGACCGGGTCATGCCTGGCAACTGCTTTGCCCCGTTCCACTGGAACGACCTGATCGGCGAGCAACTGGCGATCAACGCCGTGACCTGCGATGCGGTCGACCCGCTGTCGCTGCAGCCGGCGTTCAAGCATTGTGCCGTGACCCTGGAGCGGGTTGCCGGTGAGCGCATCGAAGCCCTTGATCTGAACACTGCCAATCCGGAGCCAGCCCGCATGCTGACCGCTACCCTGTCCCGTCTGCTTGGCCTGGACACCCTGCCAGCTCCGGTGCTGGCCGAGGAAGAGCGCCATTACCTGCAAGGCTTCCTGCTGGGCCTGGACCAGGCCCGCGCCGAGGGCGTGTCCTGCCTGCCGGCCAGTGCGCCGCTGGCCGCCAACCGCCGGTTGTTCGTCGATGGCTTGCTGGCCGGGCTGTTCGCCCAGCCGGCGGTGCTGCCCGATGCGGCGTTGATAGCACCACGGCACCAGGTGCTGTGGGCTTCGCAAACCGGCAACGGCGAGCTGTTGGCCGAACGCTGTGCCGAGCGCCTTCGCGGTGCCGGCCTCGACGTGCAGCTCAGTTGCATGGAAGCGGTCAGCCCGCGCCAGCTGCAGGGCGCCGCCAGCGTGGTGCTGATCGCCAGCACCTTTGGCGATGGCGACGCGCCCGACAGCGCAGCGGCATTCTGGCAAGCCTTGCAAGGCGAGGAGGGCGCCCACTGCGCCGAACTGCCTTTTGCCGTGCTGGCCCTGGGCGACTCCAGTTACGACCAGTTCTGCGGCTTTGGCCGCAAGCTCGACCAACGCCTGGCCGAGCTGGGTGGGCGGCGCCTGCTGCAGCGGGTGGACTGCGAGCCGGACTTCGAAGACGCCTTCGCCGCCTGGTTGGATGCGCTGCTGCCCACGCTAGGCAGCGCTGCTGCACCGCAACCAGTCACCGAGCCTGCGCCCGTGGCGGCCTATGGCAAGCAGCAACCCTGGGCTGCCACCTTGCTGGAAAACCGCCTGCTCAACGGCCCGGGTGCCAGCAAGGAAACCCGTCAACTGGTGTTCGACCTGAGCGGCAGCGGTTTCACCTATGCCGCCGGTGATGCCTTGGGCGTGTGGCCGCGCAACTGTCCGGCCCTGGTCGACGAGCTGCTGGTGCTGATGCAGCTCGATGGCCAGACCATGGTTCAGCTGAAAGGCCATCCCGCCATGCCGCTGGCCGAAGCCCTGCAAGCGCACCTGGAGATCGCCAAGGTCACCACGCAGCAGCTGCAGGCCTTCGCCGGCAATGCCCCGGACCTGCAGCGCCTGCTGCAGCCCGAGTGCAAGGCCGAGCTGCAGGACTGGTTGTGGGGGCGGCAACTGGTCGATGTGCTGCGAACCTTCCCCCAGCAGCTGCCGCTGGCCAGCTGGCTGGAGCTGCTCAAGCCGTTGCAGCCGCGCCTGTACTCGATCAGCTCCAGCCCGCTGGCGCACCCGCAGCAGGTGCACCTGACCGTTTCCACGGTGCGCTATGGCGCGCGCAAAGGGGTGTGTTCAAGCTTCCTTGCCGACCGTGCGCAGGCACTGAAGGTAGCCATCTTCCCGCAAGTGTCGAAGCACTTTCGCCTGCCCGAGGACGACAGCGTGCCGGTGATCATGGTCGGCCCCGGCACCGGTATTGCGCCGTTCAGGGCCTTCCTCGAAGAGCGAGAGGCACGTGGGGCGAAAGGGGCCAACTGGCTGTTCTTCGGCGAGCAGTACGCGGCCACCGATTTCTATTACCAGGAGCAGCTGCAGGCCTGGCAGGCTGCAGGGCACCTGCGTCTGGACACGGCGTTTTCACGCGACCAGGCCGAGAAGGTCTACGTGCAGCAGCGCATGCTCGAACAAGGCGCGCAGTTGTGGCAGTGGCTGGAGGCGGGGGCATACTTCTATGTGTGTGGCGATGCACAGCGTATGGCCAAGGATGTGGATGCGGCGTTGCGGGCCATCGTCGCCGAGCATGGCGGCATGGATGCAGCGGCGGCTGCGGCTTATGTCGAAGCGCTGGGCAGGGCCAAGCGGTATCGGCGGGATGTGTATTGATGTGCTCCAAGATGGGGAGTGATGCACTTGGAATGTGCATTTGCTGTACTGGCCTCTTCGCGGGTAAACCCGCTCCCACAGGTACAGCACAGGTCTGAAAAATTGTGGAGATCCCCTGTGGGAGCGGGTTCACCCGCGAAGAGGCCAGCACAGGCAAACCAGTTGGCACACTCCCTGCTTTACCCTGAATACAACAAAGCCCACTGATCAACGGCGATCAACCCGGGCCCCCTACCGTGATGAATACAGGCAAAGGCGCCTGGAGCTTCGGCTCCAGGCGCTTTTTTTTTTGATCGAGGATCGGCTTATGAAGGCAACAGCGAGCAGCGGGCAACGAGAGCGACTGGTCATCGTCGGCAACGGCATGGTCGGCCACCATTGCGTCGAACAACTGGTCAGCCGCGGCGCCCTGCAGCGCTTCGAGGTGCATGTGTTCGGCGAAGAGCGCCAACGCGCCTACGACCGCGTGCACCTGTCCGAGTACTTCGGCGGCAGCTGTGCCGAAACCCTGGCCCTGTGCGAGCAGGACTTCTACGGTACCAACGGTGTGCACCTGCACCTCGGCGAAGCGGTGCTGGAAATCGACCGTGAGCGCGGCGAAGTGGTCACCGCCGAGGGCCGCTATGGCTACGACCAGCTGGTGCTGGCCACAGGTTCCTACCCCTTCGTGCCGCCGATCGAAGGTTCCAGCGGCAATGCCCGCCTGGTCTACCGCACCCTTGACGACCTCGACGGCATCCGCGCTGCCGCAGCCAGTGCCCGCCGTGGCGTGGTAGTGGGCGGTGGCCTGCTTGGCCTGGAAGCAGCCAACGCCCTCAAGTCGCTGGGCCTGGAAGCCCACGTGGTGGAATTCGCCCCGCGGCTGATGCCGGTGCAGCTGGACGGCGAGGGCGGTGCCGCGCTCAAGGCACAGATCGAAGCGCTGGGCGTTGGCGTGCATCTGTCGCGCGCCACCCAGTCGATCAGTGCGGGTGAAGACTACCGCTACCGCATGAACTTCGATGGCGGCGAGCACCTGGAAACCGACCTGATCGTGTTCTCCGCGGGTATCCGCCCGCAGGATGCCCTGGGCCGTGCCTGTGGCCTGGACATCGCCGCGCGTGGCGGCGTGGTGATCGACAACCATTGCCGCAGCAGCGACCCACGCATCTTTGCCATCGGCGAGTGCGCCTCGTGGAACGGCAGCGTGTTCGGCCTGGTTGCCCCGGGCTACAGCATGGCGCGCAACCTGGCGGCATTGCTGATGGGTGAAGCCGCTGGCGAATTCACCGGTGCCGACATGTCGACCAAGCTCAAGTTGCTGGGCGTGGATGTCGGCTCCATCGGCGATGCCCATGGCGCCACCCCGGGCGCACGCAGCTACCGCTTCATCGACGAAGCCAACAGCGCCTATCGCCGGCTGGTGGTGGATGCCAGCGGCAAGCATGTGCTCGGTGCGGTGCTGGTGGGCGACAACAGCTACTACGACACCCTGCTGCAGTACGCCCAGAACGGCATCGCCCTGCCAGCCGACCCCGCGGCACTGATCCTGCCGCAAGGCGGCGGCGCACCGGCCCTGGGCGCCGATGCGCTGCCCGACAGCGCGACCATCTGCTCGTGCCACAACGTCAGCAAGGGCGCGGTCTGCGCCGCCATCGACAGCGGCTGCGGCGACCTTGCCGCAGTCAAGGGCTGCACCAAGGCCGCCACCGGTTGTGGTGGTTGCGCGGCACTGCTCAAGCAGGTGTTCGAGCATGAGCTGACCGCCCGTGGCGTGGCGGTGGACAAGAGCCTGTGCGAGCACTTCGCCTACACCCGTCAGGAGCTGTACGGGCTGGTGCGGGTAGAGGGTATCCGCACTTTCAACGAACTGCTCGAACGCCACGGCAAGGGCCACGTTGGCTGCGACATCTGCAAGCCGGCGGTGGGCAGTATCCTCGCCTCGTGCTGGAACCAGCCGATCATGGACCCGGCGCTGGTGCCGCTGCAGGACACCAACGACACCTTCATGGCCAACATGCAGAAGAACGGCACCTACTCGGTGGTGCCGCGCATCCCCGGTGGTGAGATCACCCCCGACAAGCTCATCGTGATCGGCCAGGTGGCGAAAAAGTACGACCTGTACACCAAGATCACCGGCGGCCAGCGCATCGACCTGTTCGGCGCCCAGTTGCACGAGCTGCCGCTGATCTGGGGCGAGCTGATCGAGGCCGGCTTCGAAACCGGCCATGCCTACGGCAAGTCGACCCGCACGGTGAAATCTTGCGTCGGCAGCACCTGGTGCCGTTACGGCGTGCAGGACAGCGTCGGCATGGCCCTGCGCCTGGAAGACCGCTACAAAGGCCTGCGCAGCCCGCACAAGCTCAAGTTCGCGGTGTCCGGCTGCACTCGCGAATGCGCCGAGGCACAGAGCAAGGACATCGGCGTGATCGCCACCGACAAGGGCTGGAACCTGTACGTGTGCGGCAATGGCGGCATGCGCCCGCGGCATGCCGAACTGTTTGCCACCGACCTCGACGACGAAACCCTGGTGCGCCTGATCGACCGCGTGCTGATGTTCTACATCCGCACCGCTGACAAACTGCAGCGCACCTCGGTGTGGCGCGAGAACCTGGAAGGTGGGCTGGACTACCTGAAGCAGGTGATCATCGACGACAGCCTGGGTCTGGCCAGCGAGCTGGAGGCGCAGATGCAGCATGTGGTCGACCAGTATGAATGCGAATGGGCCAACGCCCTCAACGACCCCGAGAAGCTCAAGCGCTTCCGTACTTTCGTCAACGACCGCCGCGCCGACCCGGACGTGCACTTCGTGCGCGAACGCGAACAGCGCCGGCCTGCTGCGCCACTGCACCTGATCCCAACCGTCGAGGAGGCTGTCTGATGAACTTGTCCAATGCTGCTGTGAAAACCCACGAGAACTGGCAGGCGGTGTGCCAGGCGGATGACCTGGTGGCCGACTCCGGGGTGGTGGTCTGGCTCGACGGGGCCCAGGTGGCGCTGTTCTACCTACCGGGGCAGGCGCAGCCGCTGTACGCGGTGGACAACCGTGACCCGCGGTCCGGCGCCAACATCATCGGCCGCGGGCTGGTGGGCAGTGTGCAGGGTGAGCTGGTGGTGGCCGCGCCGTTGTACAAGCAGCACTTCAGCCTGGAGAGTGGGGAATGCCTAGAAGATGGCGGGCAGCGGCTGCGGGTGTGGCCGGTGCGGTTGAACGGGGAGGCGGTGGAGTTGGCTGTGGCCTGATATTCGTCTGCCGCCTGCACCGGCCCTTTCGCGGGCGCGCCCGCTCCCACAGGTACTGCACAGGTCTGGAGAGCTGTGGAGATCCCTGTGGGAGCGGGTTCACCCGCGAAAGGGCCGGTACAGGTTAGTTGCATGCGGTAAGCTTGAGCCCATGAACCTCGACACCCGCATCAAGTACCGCCACCTGCTGTGCTTCCTGGAGATTGCCCGGCAGGGCAGCCTGGCCAGGGCTGCCGACATCCTGGCAATCAGCCAGCCAGCCATCTCCAAGACCCTCAAGGAACTCGAAGACCTGCTGGAAACGCGCCTGTTCGCGCGCAGCCGCCAGGGCGTCGAGCTGACCCCGGCCGGCACGCGTTTCATGCGCTACGCCGGGCCCAGCGTGCAGGCCCTGCGCGATGGCGTCAGCAGCCTGCGTGGCGAGGCGCGGGCGCCGTCGCAGGTGCGCATCGGCGTGTTGTCCACGGTCGAAGGCCTGCTCATGCCCGAAGTGCTGTGCCGCCTGCACCAGCGCCATGAGGCGCTGGTAATCAGTGTGGTCACAGGGGTCAGCGCGCAGCTGCTCGGCCAGTTGCGCCTGGGCGAACTGGAACTGGTGGTCGGGCGCATGACCGACAGCCCACAGATCCAGGGCCTGTCGTTCGAGCACCTGTACAGCGAATCGATGAGCCTGGTGGTGCGGCCCGGCCACCCGTTGCTGGCCGGCACGCCGGTGGAGCGGGCGCAGGTGGGCCGTTACCCGTTGGTATTGCCGCCCGCAGGCACCACCATCCGCCAGCATGCCGACAGCCTGTTCGTGCAATGTGGCATCCAGATGCCCGCCCAGCGCCTGGAAACCCTGTCGCTGGCACTGAGCCGGCGCTACCTGCTGGGCAGCGATGCCGTGTGGGTGGCACCGCGCGATGCGGTGCTGCTCGACCTGCGCCGGGGCGAGCTGGTCGAGCTCGACCTGGGTGTGCGCGAGCCTGGCGGCTCGGTCGGCATCTGTCGCAATGCCGCCTTGCCGCAGAGCCTGCCCGGCCAGTGGGTATGCGAGGTGTTGCGCGAGGTAGCGGGGCAGTACCGAGAGGGCAGCTACCCCTGAACGCAGGTTTGGCCCTATCGCCGGCAAGCCAGCTCCCACAGGGATAGCACCTGCTTCGGGGCCTGTGGTCAATCTGTGGGAGCTGGCTTGCCGGCGATAGGGCCAGTGCAGGCTTCTCAGCATTCAGCTAAATAAATCCCCCGCAAAACCGGGCAAAGGCGCCGCAACCGGTCAATACTGGCCAGTGGCTGCACATCCTTTGATGAATAAGCGTTTAACTACTGAACTTCCTTACCAAAACCCGCTCCTATGCCGGTAGCCATTGGTCATGGCCGCCTGCTAAGCTCGCGGCTTTACCCTGATTGCCCTTTTGGCGCATGAACAAGGAAATAGCATGAAACAGCATCGTTTGGCGGCTGCGGTTGCCCTGGTAGGCCTGGTACTGGCTGGCTGTGATCAACAGACCAGCAGCCCCGAGCTGAAGACTCCGGCACAGAAAGCCTCCTACGGTATCGGCCTGAACATGGGCAAGAGCCTGGCTCAGGAAGGCATGGAAGACCTTGATTCGAAAGCAGTCGCCCTCGGCATCGAAGACGCCGTTGGCAAGAAGGAACAGCGCATCAAGGACGAAGAGCTGGTAGAGGCCTTCACCGCGCTGCAGAAGCGTGCCGAAGAGCGCCTGGCCAAGGCCAGCGAAGAAGCCGCCTCCGCCGGCAAGAAGTTCCTCGAGGAAAACGCCAAGAAACCAGGCGTGGTCACCACTGCCTCGGGCCTGCAGTACGAAGTGGTCAAGAAGGCCGACGGCCCGCAGCCCAAGGCGACCGACGTGGTCACCGTCCACTACGAAGGCAAGCTGATCGATGGCAAGGTGTTCGACAGCTCCGTCGAGCGCGGCAGCCCGATCGACCTGCCGGTCAGCGGCGTGATCCCGGGTTGGGTCGAAGGCCTGCAGCTGATGCACGTCGGCGAGAAGTACAAGCTGTTCATCCCGGCTGAACTGGCCTACGGTGCGCAGAGCCCAAGCCCGCTGATCCCGGCCAACTCGGTACTGGTATTCGACCTGGAACTGATCGCCATCAAGGATCCGGCCCAGCTGCAAGGCGCCGAGCCGGAAGCGGAAGCTCCTGCCGAGGCCCCGGCCGAAGCGCCTGCCAAGTAACACTGGCTGGCCTACGCAAAACGCCCCGTCCTGACGGGGCGTTTTCGTTTGTGCCGGGTAGTTGGACGAACCTGCAACTGCTGATACTGTCCGAGGAAATGCAGCGTGAAGAAGCAGAATGCTTCTGACGCAAACCGTTTGCGGCGTACGCACCCAAGGTGTGAAACGACTGTGTAAAAAACGCCCGATCTGACCGGGGCCCTTGCCTGGCAGGCACCCGGGGTCGGAAACGTCGCCCTGTTCACAAGGTTATCCACAATAAATGTGGATAACCTTTTCCTCTTGGAGGCTCCATGAGCGCACCCTGGAATTTCGCCCGTTTCCTGCCCTTGGCCGAGCGCCTGCTCAGCCGTGGCCGGTTGCCGGCCTTGCTGTTTGCGGTAGCCCGCAAAGGCCCGCGCATCGGCCAGTTGCGTGAAGACGTGAAGCTGCTGCAGTCGCTGTGCCTGGCCTGGTGGCGCGGCGAGTATCGCGCCATCAGCCCCAAGGCGCTGGTCACCATCGTCGCCGGGCTGCTGTATTTCGTCAGCCCCATCGACGCCATCCCCGACTGGCTGCTGGGCGTGGGTTTTCTAGACGACATCGCGGTACTGGGTTGGGTGCTTAAGACCGTGGCCGACGAACTGGCGCGCTTCAAGGCCTGGCGTGACAGCCAGGCGCCCGAACGGCTGCGCGTGGTCGAGCGCCTGCCAGCCACCCCCGAAGCGCTGCGGTTGGAACGCAACACGCAGTGAAACTGGCCGCAACCGCAGCGCAACTGCACAGACCCCAGAGTTGGTAATATAATTGGCATAAGGGTTATGCCTACGGATTACATGCTGTAATCCTTTTTAAAGGGGTTTGTAATGGGTATTCAGGTCATCAGCCGGGACGGTCAACCCGAGTACGCCGTCGTTCCCTGGGAACAGTACCAGGCACTGCTCAAGGCCGCAGGGCAGGCACCTGCCGAGGTGGTTGCCAGTGAAGCACAGGGCGATGCAGCCAGTGCGCCATTGCCGGCCTTCAGCGAGGTGGCACAGATTCGCCAGGCCAAGGGCATTGCCCCTGAGCAACTGGCGCGCAATGTCGGGGTAAGCCCGGCTTACCTGGCCATGATCGAATCGGGCGAACGCCAGCCGGATGCTGCCATCCGCCGAGCCCTGGCCTGGCATCTGGGGGTGGCTGGCTGGAGCGAGCCATCATGAGCCAGGTCAGGATCAGCCGTCAGCACTGGGATAACCTGCTGGGCGAGCTTGACCTGGCCCGTCGTCAACGTCACTTGCTGACGTATCGAGCGCTCATCGAGCGCTTGCAGTTGCCCAGCCCGGCCATGCAGACGCTGACAGCCGCGCTGGAGTACCTGGCGGTGCTGGATGCCCGCGCCGAGCAGCCATTGCGCAGCTCGCTGGTGATCAGCCAGGGTGCCAGCCGTTTGCCGCGTACTGGTTTTTTTGAGTGCGTTGAACGGTTGGGCCGATTTTCCGGGCCGGTCGACGGCATGGAAGCGGCCTCATGGCATGCCTCCGAGGTGGTCAGGGTGTTCGAGTACAGCTACCCCGAAACGGCCTGAAGCGTTACCTGTTCTGGCCTCTTCGCGGGTAAACCCGCTCCCACAGGTTCACCACAGGTCTTGAGTCTTGTGTTGTACCTGTGGGAGCGGGTTTACCCGCGAAGAGGCCGGAACAGGCAAAGCATCTCTGTGGATCAGCCCACAAGCCCTGCCATCGGCATCTACCACCGCCAATGACTCCAGGTGCCGGTGCCGGCCAAACAACTCCAGCAACTGCCCAATCGTGGCATTGAGCCGCACCGTCGGCTGTCCGGCCTGCGGAACGTTCATCAGCGCCGGTAGCGGCCTGCTTTCGCGCGCCCCCAGCTCCTGCGGCCGCCCCAGCAGGTAGCCCTGCACCAGGTCCACGCCCATCTCCATCAGCACCGCCAGCTCTTCCGCCAGCTCGATGCCTTCGGCAATTACCTGCGCCTTCGACGCCCGGGCAATCTGCAGTATCGAACCGACGAACTCACGCTTGAGCGGGTCGCGGTGGATGCCATCGATAAAATGGCGGTCGATCTTCACGTATTCGGGGCGCAGCTCCGACCACAGGCGCAGGCTGGAATAACCCGCCCCCAGATCGTCGATGGCAATCGAGAAGCCCATGTCCCGGTAGTGGTGCAGGGCATTGGACAGCAGTTGAAAGTCGTCGGTCGGGGTGTGTTCGGTCAGTTCGATCACCACCCGGCTGGGTGGCAGGCCGACCTGTTCGAGCAGTTTCAGGGTCTGGCCGGAGGGGTAGTGCGGCTCCAGCAGCGATTCCGGAGAGATGTTGAGAAACAGCTTGCCCTGCAGCTGCTGTTCGCTGAAACGCCGGCAGGCGCTTTCCCGGCAGGCAGCCTCCAGCTCGGTCAGGCGGCCGGCCTGGCGGGCGATGGTAAACAGGTTCAGCGGCGCGTGCAGCGGGCTGTTGGACGGCCCTCGGCTCAATGCTTCATGGCCGAAAACCCGTTGCTCGCTCAGGCACATGATCGGCTGGAACAGACTGTGGATGCTGCGTTGAGCCAGGATGGCACTCAAGGCACTGAGCTGTTCGGCGACGGTCATGACGTATTCCTGAAAATGAAAGGGCCGGGCGTTTCCACGCCCGGCCCCTCTATTTCACGACAGCGCGATGACTGTTTGATGACAAGTGAAGCTAATTTGCCATCATTGCCGCAGTGCCTTACTTCTTGGCCACCTTGGTGCTCGCGCTCAGGTAGTCGATCAGGATGCGACCGGTTTCCGACAGATAGGCATCGTCTTCCGGCTTGGTGTTTTCATCCTCGGTCGGCAGCGCGTCCTCGTCCTCTTTCTTCAGCTCCTTCAGCGGCTCTTCACCCTTGGCCTTGCGGCGGATGTTCTCCAGCGCCAGCTGCTTGGCTTCGATTTCGTCGTGGCGTGCACGGCGGTCCTGCTCGTTGAGGCTGACGGTCTTCTCGTTCATCAGCTTCTGGGTCAGGGCCAGGCGGTCGCGGATGTAGGTGAACTCCGCGTCCTTGTCGCTGCGCGCTTCATGCTGCGCCTTGAGTTGGGCCAGGAACGGCTTGAACGGGTCGGCCGCCGGCTTGACCACCGGGCGAATGGTGTCCCATGGCATGGCCTCGGGCAGGGCGCTCTCGCCGATTTCCTTGGTGTCGATGATCGACGGGTAGTCGATGTCTGGCAGCACGCCCTGGTGCTGGGTGCTCTGCCCGGAAACCCGGTAGAACTTGGCCAGGGTTAGCTTCAGCTCGCCATGGTTGAGTGGCTGGATGGTCTGCACGGTGCCCTTGCCGAAGGTCTGGCCACCGATGATCAGCGCACGGTGGTAGTCCTGCATGGCACCGGCGAAGATCTCCGAAGCCGAGGCCGACAGGCGGTTGACCAGCAGCGCCAGCGGGCCCTTGTAGAAGGCACCGGGGTTTTCGTCTTCCAGCACGTCGACACGGCCGTCGCTGTTGCGCACCAGCACGGTCGGGCCTTTCTCGATGAACAGGCTGGTCAGCTCGGTGGCTTCCTGCAGCGAGCCGCCGCCGTTGTTGCGCAGGTCGATGACCACGCCGTCGACTTTTTCTTTCTGCAGTTCGGTGAGCAGCTTCTTCACGTCCCGCGTGGTGCTCTTGTACTCCGGGTCACCGGCGCGGTAGGCCTTGAAGTCGAGGTAGAAGGCCGGGATCTCGATGATGCCCAGCTTGTAGTCACGCCCGTCCTGCTTGAGCTTGAGCACCGACTTCTTCGCTGCCTGCTCTTCGAGCTTCACCGCCTCGCGGGTGATCGACACGATCTTGCTGGTCTGGTCGCTAGGCGCGTTGCTCGCCGGGATGATCTCCAGGCGCACCACCGAGCCTTTCGGGCCGCGGATCAGCTTGACCACTTCGTCCAGGCGCCAGCCGACCACGTCGACCATTTCCTTGTTGCCCTGGGCCACGCCGATGATCTTGTCGGCCGGTGCCACCTGCTTGGTCTTGGCCGCCGGGCCAGCCGGCACCAGGCGCACGATCTTGACCTGGTCGTTGTCGCTCTGCAGCACTGCGCCGATGCCTTCCAGCGACAGGCTCATGTTGATGTCGAAGTTTTCCGCGTTGTCCGGCGACAGGTAGTTGGTGTGCGGGTCGTAGGACTGGGCGAAGGTGTTGATGTAGGCCTGGAAGATGTCCTCGGCACGGGTCTGGTCCAGGCGCGACAGCTGGTTCTTGTAGCGCTTGGTCAGGGTTTCCTGGATTTGCTTGGGTTCCTTGCCGGCGATCTTCTGGCGCAGCACTTCGTCCTTGACGCGTTTGCGCCACAAGTCGTCGAGCTCGGCCTGGTCCTTCATCCACGGGGCGTCCTTGCGGTCGATCAGCAAGGTTTCCTTGGCGTTGAAGTCGATCTTGTCCACGCCCTTGTTCAGCTCGGCCAGGGCGAAGTCCAGGCGTTGCTTGACGCGGTCCAGGTAGCGTTTGTAGATGGTGAAGCCCGGGTCCAGGTTACCGCTCTTGAGGAAATCGTCGAATTGCGTTTTCCATTTGTCGAATTCGGCGATGTCGGCAGCGGTGAAGTAGCTGCGCGCCGGGTCCAGCAGCTTGATGTAGCTGTCATAGATGATGACCGAACGGGCGTCGTCCAGCGGCGGCTTGCTGTAGTGGTGGCGCTTGAGCAATTCCACCACGTTGAGGCTGGCGACGATCTCGTCGCGGTCCGGCTGCAGGCTGTCCCATTTGTTGGCGGCCGCCGCATTGCCGCCGAGCGTGAGGCTGCCCAGGCCGATCATCAGCGCCAGGGCGGTGCTTGGGAGGAAATGCTTCATGCTGATTCGACGTGGAGACAATTGATCACGCATAGTAGGCCGTCTTTTCTGTTCACCGGTTGCAAAAAACCGGATGCATACTGCAAAAAGCCTGGGGACTTGGCGTTCCCAGGCTCGGTCATATGATTCAACTATGGAGGCACTGTGAAGGCATTGCAAGGCGTTGACGGACATGTGGCTTGGGTCGAGGCTGAGCGCCCGGCCTGCGACGCGGGTCAAGTGCGCATTCGCGTGGCCGCAGCGGGGCTGAACCGCGCCGATCTGCTGCAGATGAAAGGTTTGTATCCACCACCGCCAGGCGCCAGCCCCTACATGGGCCTGGAGTGCGCCGGGGTGATCGAGGAAGTGGGTGCCGGTGCCGACTGGCGGGTGGGTGACCGGGTGTGCGCGCTGCTGGCAAGCGGCGCCATGGCCGAGGAAGTGGTGGTGGATGCCCGCCACGTGCTGCCTGTGCCCGAAGGCCTGAGCCTGCACGAGGCGGCGGCGTTGCCGGAGGTGTATGCCACTGCCTGGCTGAACATCTTCCAGCTGGGTGGCGTGAAAGCTGGCGAGAAGGTGCTGGTGCATGCTGGCGCCAGCGGCGTTGGCTCGGCCGCCATCCAGCTGTGCAAGGCATTCGGCAGCCCGGTGTGGGTCAGCGTCGGTTCGCAGGACCGCCTGGCCTACTGCGAGGCGCTGGGCGCCACCGGCGGTGTGGTGCGCAACGAGAACCTGGAGGCGCTGGAAGGTTTCGGCCCGTTCGATGTGATTCTCGACCCGGTTGGCGCCAGCTACGGCGAGCTCAACCTCAAGCTGCTGGCGCGTGACGGGCGCTGGGTGATCATCGGCCTGATGGGCGGGCGCAAGTTCGAAATGGACCTGGCACAGGTACTGGGCAAGCGCCTGGAGATTACCGGCTCCACGCTGCGCAACCGCGACGACGGCTTCAAGGCCGAGTTGCTGCGCGATTTGCAGCAGCAGGTTTGGCCGCTGTTTGCCGAAGGGCGCCTGTCGCCGCAGCTGGTGGATACCTACCCGGTGGAGTTTGCCCAGGCGGCGTATGCCGAGCTTGAGACCAACCAGGTGTCGGGCAAGTTGGTGATGGTGATCGACCCAGGCCTGGTGTAGGCAGGCCCGGCCTCTTCGCGGGTGAACCCGCTCCCACAGGGATTACCACAGGCTTGAAAACTGTGTGGTCCCTGTGGGAGCGGGTTTACCCGCGAAAGGGCCGGTGCAGGCGATGTGGTTACCTCAGGCCCAGCTCAGGATCGGCCACTTGTTGACCTCGGCATGCTCCCGCAACACCGCATCCGGGTTCACCACATGCGGATGATCCACCTTCAACAACAACGGCAAATCGTTCCGCGAGTCGGAATAGAAACTCGCCCCCTCCAGGTTCTCCTGCTCCTGGTCCAGCCACTCCAGCAACCGCGTGATCTTCCCTTCGCGATAGGTCAGCACACCGTGGGTCTTGCCGGTATAAACCCCGTTCACCGCCTCCAGTTCGATCGCCAGGTATTCGTCCACCCCAAGCCGCGCCGCAATCGGCCCGACCAAGTGCGTACCCGACGCCGAAATGATCAGGATGCGATCCCCGCGCTTGCGGTGCTCGGCAATGCAGCGGCAGGCGTCGCCGTAGATGATCGGCTCGATCACCTCTTCGACCCACGGCGTCACCAGGTGCTCGACCTCTTCCAGGGTGCGCCCGGCAATCGGTTCCAGGCTGAAGGCCATGTACTCCTCCATCCGCAGATGGCCCCTGCCGTAGGCTTCCATCAACTCATGGTCGCGGCGCAGGAAGTCCTTGCCGTCGACCCAGCCCAGCCGGGCCATCTGCTCGCTCCACAGCGACGCGCAGTCGCCGTGGATCAGGGTTTCGTCCAGATCGAAAATTGCCAGTGCCATGGTGTTGATTCTCCTTAGGCCACTTCTCGTAGCGCCGTGGGGTCGATCGACAAGCTTACCCGTTGCCCGTCCGCGTGCAGGTCGGACGGTGAGCGGTTGAGCACGTCGACCACCAGTTCCACCTCGCGCACCCGCACCCGGTAGCGGATCACGTTACCCAGCAGGCTGTGGCTGCGCACTTCGGCGTCCAGTTCGCCGTTGATGCCCAGGGTGATCGACTCGGGGCGGATCGCCAGGCGGCTGGCCACCGGGCGCTGCAGCAGGCGGCTGGCGCTGTCGGCGTCGAGCAGGTTGTAGTTGCCGATGAAGCCGGCGGCAAACAGGTCCACCGGCGCGGTGTAGAGGGTTTCGGCATCGCCGCTCTGGACGATGCGGCCCTGGTTCATCAGGAAGATGCGGTCGGACATGGTCAGCGCTTCTTCCTGGTCGTGGGTGACGAAAATGGTGGTCAGCCCCAGCTCGCGCTGGATGGCGCGGATCTGCTCGCGCAGGTGCTTGCGGATGCGCGCATCCAGCGCCGACAGCGGCTCGTCGAGCAGCAGCAGGCGCGGGCGGGTGACCAGCGAACGGGCCAGGGCCACGCGCTGGCACTGGCCGCCGGACAACTGGTGCGGGTAGCGCCCGGCGAAGTTGCCCAGCTCCACCAGCTCCAGCGCCTCGCGTACCCGGGCCTGGCTTTCGTCGGCCTTGACCTTCTGCATGCGCAGGCCGAAGGCGACGTTCTGCTCCACGGTCATGTTGGGGAACAGCGCATAGCTCTGGAACACCATGCCGATACCGCGCTTTTGCGGGCTCAGCGGCACGATGTCATGGCCGTCGAGCAGGATCTGCCCGCTGTCCACCGGGGTGAGCCCGGCGATGCAGCGCAGCAGCGTGGACTTGCCGCAACCGGACGGGCCAAGCAGGGTAACGAACTCGCCGCGTTCGATACGGCAGTCGATGTTCTCGAACACCGGGCTGCCGGCATAGCTTTTTTGCAGTTTCTGTACGCTGACGAAGCTCATGTCAGGTCTTGTCCTTGTTCAGGCGGTTGGCGACCCACGTCAGTACCAGCACGAAGGCGAAGTACGAGATCACCAGCGCGCTGTTGAAGTGGCCGCTGCTGTTGCGCATGTTGTTCAGGTAAACCTGCAGGGTCTCGTAGCGGGTGCCGACCAGCAGGTTGGCGAACACGAACTCGCCAAACAGGAACGAGAACGACAGCAGCAGTGCCACCATCAGGCCCTTGCGCAGGTTCGGCAGCACCACCAGCAGCGCCGCCTGCCAGGTGCTGGCGCCCAGCAGCTGGGCGGCGTCCATCAGGTCGCGCAGGTTGATCGCCTGCAGGTTGTTGGTAATGGCCCGGTACATGAACGGCAGGGCAATGGTGAAGTAGCAGCCGATCAGGATCCACGGCGTGCCGACCATGGCCATGGGCCCGCTGCCATACAGCTGCAGCAGCCCCACCGACGACACCACCGGCGGTACCGCGAACGGCAGCAGGATGAGGATGTTCATCAGCGCGTCGAGCCTGGGGAAGTGGTAGTGCACCACGAACAGCAGTGGCAGGATCAGCACCACCGACAGCAGCAGTGCGCCCACGCACACCAGCAGCGACTGGCCGAAGGCAGCCAGGAAACGCGGCTCGCTCCACAGCGCGATGTACCACTTGAAGGTCAGGCCGCTGGGCAGCAAGCTGGCCGACCAGCTGGTGGCCAGCGAGTAGAGCAGGGTGCCGGCCAGCGGCAGCAGCAGGATGAGGAACAGCAGGTAGACCACGGCGCGGTGGTACCAGCCGCCGGAACGGGCGTCAGCGCGCATGGTAGCTCCTTTTCAGCAGCCATTGATGCACCACCGTGACCAGCGTCATCAGCCCCACCAGGACCATCGCCAGGGCGCTGGCCAGGTTGGGATCGAGGCTGATGTCACCGGCCACCAGGCCGGCGATGCGGATCGGCAGTACGTTGAAGTTGCCGGTGGTCAGCGCGTACACGGTGGCATAGGCACCGAGGGCGTTGGCCAACAGGATGACGAAGGTGCCCAGCAGTGCCGGGGTCAGCACCGGCAGGCCGATGTGCCGCCAGAATTGCCAGTGGTTGGCGCCCAGCAGCGCGGCCGACTCGCGCCAGTCTTCACGCAGGGCGTCGAACGCTGGGTACAGCAGCAACACGCCAAGCGGGATCTGGAAGTAGGTGTACACCAGGATCAGCCCGCTCTTGGAATAGATGCTGAAGTCCTCCAGCAGGCCGACCTGCTTCAGCAGCAGGGTCAGCGCGCCGTTGAAACCGAGCAGGATGATGAAGGCGAAGGCCAGCGGCACCCCGGCGAAGTTGCTGGTCATGTTGGCGAAGGCGCTGACGAAGTCGCGCAGCTTCGAGTCCACCTGGCGCAGCGAGTAGGCGCCGAGGGTGGCGATGACGATGCCGAACAGGCTCGACCAGAAGCTGATCTCCAGGCTGCGTTGCAGCGCCTGCAGGTAGAACTTCGAGGCGAATACCTTGCTGAAGTTGTCCACGCCCCAACCTGCTTCCGATTGCAGGCTGTTGATCGCCACCCAGGCCAGCGGGGCGATCTGGAAGATGACGAAGAACACGGCGAACGGTAGCAGGCAGAGCAGGGCCAGGTAGCGGCCACGGGCGCTGCTGCTCTTGGGTGTGGTCACTTCAGCAACTCCCGGCAGACACTCTTGTCATGCGGTGCGCCGAGCAGCTCGCAGATGGTCCCGCACAGCTCGGTCTGCAGCGGTTTGGCCGCAGGGTCGAGGCTGAAGGCATCGCCGAAGACGAACAGTGGCACTTCGCGCTCCTCGGTCAGCAGGCCATTGTGCGAGCGGTCGTTGTTCATGCCGTGGTCGGCGGTGACCAGTACCTGGTAGCCCTCTTCGAGCCAGCCTGGCAGGTAGTCGGCCAGCAGGATGTCGGCGCTGCGCGCGGCGTTGCGGTACTGGCTGCTGTCCAGGCCGTGGTGGTGGCCGACATCGTCGATGCTCATCGGGTGCACCAGCAGGAAGTTGGGGGCGTGGCGGCGGCGCAGGTATTCGCCATCGGCCAGCAGGTGCGAATCGGGGTAACGGTCGTCCCAGTAGAACAGCCCGTGCTGGATCGGCAGTTTCGGTGCGTGGGTATGGCGGTCGCGCTGCGGGTCGAAGGGCGAGCGGTTGTACAGCTCGCTCATCCAGTGATAGGCCGCCGCCGCAGTGCCCAGGTTGGCCTCGCGGGCGTAGTGGAACACGCTGCGCTGGTTGGACAGGCGGTTGACGTTGTTGTGCACGATGCCGCTGTCGATCGGCGGCACACCGGTGAGGATGCACTCGTACAGCGGCCGCGACAGCGACGGTAGTTCGCATTCCACGCGGTACAGCGCGGCACGGTCGGCCTCGACGTAGGCGTGCAGGTGGCCCATGGCGTGGTGGGCGACCTGGTAGTTGAGGCCGTCGAGCAGGACCAGGATGACGTTGTGGCTCATTCAATACTCCGCAAAGGAACCGGGGAGGGCTTCGCCCTCCTTTCGCGACACAAGGCCGCTCCCACAGGGACAGCGAAAACCTCTGGGGCGACGCAGGCCCTGTGGGAGCGGCCTTGCGTCGCGATGGGCTGCGCAGCAGCCCCAGGATGGTCCTGCCTTACTCCATCTCGATGATCACCTGCTCCTGCCACATCTGCGGCAGTTTCTTCGAGCTCGCTTCCCAGGCCTCGGCATTCTTGATCGGCTGCGCGGCCTTGTACTGTTCGTTGGGCAGCAGCTTGGCCTGCACATCGTCCGGCAGCTTCAGGTGCTCGGCACGGATCGGCCGCGCATGCCCCTTGGCCAGGTTGATCTGCCCGGCGTCGCTGAAGATGTATTCACGCGTCAGCTTGGCCGCGTTCGGGTGCTTGGCGTACTTGTTGATGACGGTGGTATAGCCGGAGATCACCGAGCCATCCGACGGGATCAGCACTTCGAAACGCTTGGGGTCGATCTGTTCACGGTAGCTCAGGCCATTGAAGTCCCACACCACGCCCACTTCCACTTCGCCCTTCTCCAGGGTCTGGATGGTCGGGTTGGCCAGCGACAGGCGCTTCTGCTGGGCCAGCTTGGTGAACAGCTGCAGGCCCGGTGCCAGGTTGGTCTCGTCACCCTTGTAGGCGATCGCCGCAGCCAGCACGCCGTTGGCGGCCTGGGCAGCGGTGCCGACGTCACCGATGGCGACCTTGTACTTGCCTTTTTCCAGGTCATGCCAGGAGGTTGGCCGCTCGCCTTCCTTGACCAGGTCCTTGTTGATGATGAAGGCGATGGTGCCGGTATAGGCCAGCGCCCAGTGGCCGTCCTTGTCCTTGGCCCAGGTCGGCACCTGGTCCCAGGTGCTCGGCTTGTACGCTTGGCTCACGCCCTTGCTCACGGCGATCGGGCCGAAGGCGGCACCCACGTCGCCGATGTCGGCGCTGGCGTTGTCCTTCTCGGCTTCGAACTTGGCGATTTCCTGGGCCGAGCTCATGTCGGTGTCGCTGTGCTTGAGGCCGTACTTGCTGGCCAGGTCTTCCCAGGTGCCTTTCCAGTTGGCCCAGGCATCGGGCATGCCCACGCTGTTGACGTTGCCTTCCTTGCGGGCGGCGTCTTCCAGGGCCTTGAGGTCGGTATCGGCGGCCATGGCCGTGGTACACAGGGCGATGGCCGAACCGAGCAGTGACGCCATGAACAACTTTTTCATCCGAAGCTCCTTGGGTGGGTGCCTTTAGCGATGGTTGTTATGAGTGAAGCCGTTGTCTGGTGACCGTTGGTCTAGGTCAGCAAACCTTGAGCCAAGGTAGGCTGCTTGCGTGACAGTTTGATGTAGGGAAGGGCCGGTGAAGGCCCTGAAGCTACAGCGTAGACCACGGAACCGCCCCGGTTCTGCTGGGTTGGCGCGTTTCTGGCAGTGCCTGGCCAAAGCCTTGTCACAGGATGTTCATCAGCCCTGCCTAGGCTTGCACTATTCTCCAAGTGCCCTGTTCTGGGGCTGGACTAGTCCAGATAGGTAACCTTTGATGCAGTCGATGCCACCGCGTGCGGTAACAGCCATCTGTCACGCTCTGCAGGAGCAGATCGAGCACGGCCTGCTGGCGCCGGGCGGCAAGCTGCCGGCCGAGCGCAAGCTCAGCGAGGTGTTCGATACCACGCGCATTACCCTGCGTGAGGCGCTGGTGCAGCTGGAAGCCCAGGGGCTGATCTACCGCGAAGAGCGCCGCGGCTGGTTCGTCGCGCCCGAACGGCTGACCTACGACCTGATCGAGCGCAGCCACTTCCATGCCATGGTCCGCGACCAGGGGCGGGTGCCCAGTACCGAACTGTTGTCGGCGCGGCTGCAGCCGGCCTCGGCGGCCATCTGTGCGCGCTTGCAGCTGCCGGCGTTGTCCAGTGTGGTGCGTATCTGCCGGTTACGGCGGATCGATGGGCGGGCAGTGCTGTATGCCGAGCACTACCTCAACCCCCGGTACTTCCCGGAGATTCTCGAACAGGACCTGGCCCAGTCGCTGACCGAGATTTATGGGCGGGTGTATGGCATCCAGTATGGGCAGGTGTGCTTCGAGATCTTGCCGACGGCGTTGCCGGTGGAGGCGGCCAGTGCCTTGAAGGTGTCGGCGGGAAGCCCAGGGCTGCATATCACCCGGGTCAACAGTGACCAGCATGGGCACCTGATCGACTGTGACCTGGAGTATTGGCGGCATGATGCCATCCGCATCCGCGCCCAGGCTGGATGAAAAGTTGGCTTCTTCGCGGGTAAACCCGCTCCCACAGGGACCGCACAGGTTTCAGCCTTTGCACAGTACTTGTGGGAGCGGGTTCACCCGCGAAGAGGCCCTAACTGGAGGAACCGGCAGTCACTACCTGCACTGACAACCTTGGCGTGGCCAAATCCAGCCCCGCCTCATCCAGCTGCCGCTTCAACGCCAGGTTGAACGCCCGCGAAACCTCCCACTGCTTGATCGGCGCAGTCTTGAACCGCGCCCGCAATATCGCCGACCCCGACTCGAAGCTCTCCACCCCCTGAAGCTCCAGCGGCGACCAGATGTTGCGGCGCATCAGCGGGTCGTTGCGCAGCTTCTGCCCAACTTCGCGAATCAGCGTGATCGCCTGGTCGATGTTCATGCTGTGCGGGATCGCCACGCGGAAGATCGCGTAGCCGAACTCGCGCGAGTAGTTCTTGATGCTCTTGATCTCGCTGAACGGGATGGTATGCACGATGCCGTCGATGTCACGCAGGCGCACGGTACGGATGGTCAGCCCCTCCACCGTGCCCAGGTGGCCACCCACATCGACGTAGTCGTCGATGGCCAGCGAGTCCTCGATGATGATGAACAGCCCGGTGATCAGGTCGGCCACCAGTGACTGCGCACCAAAGCCGATGGCCAGGCCGATCACACCGGCACCCGCCAGCAGCGGGGTGACGTTCATGCCCATGTTGGCCAGGGCGACGATCACCGCGATGATGAAGATGACCACGAACATCACGTTGCGGATCAACGGCATCATGGTTTGCGCGCGGGCGTTGGCCAGGCCTCGGCGCGAACGCACCAGGGCGTGGTGCACGGCGGTGTCGGCAAGGATCCACACCAGCCAGGCGACGATCAGCGTGCCGGCCAGGCCCAGCAGGCGCACGCTTATGTCGTGGCCGTCGCCTTCGGCGAAGCTGATCATCGACAGGCCCCACACGCGCAGCCCCAGCTCGATGAACACCAGCCAGATGAACAGGTGCACCAGCAGGTAACCGAAGTTGCGCAGGCGCTCGGCATACACCGCCTGGCGCTTGTTGGCGCGCTTGGGGTTGGCGGCGTGGCGGCGCACCAGGCCGTTGAGCACCATGCACACCACCACCAGCACCGTGCACATCAGCGACTGGCGCAGGGCGGTGCTGGTGTCGCCGGCCGAGATGAAGGTAGCGAACAGCGAAATCGCCACCAGGATCAGTGCCGGCACGAACCAGAAGCTGCCGAGGATCTCGATGGTGTCGCTGAGGGTGCGCCGGGTCAGGCGCCGTGACAGTGGCTGGTTGCGGATCAGGTGGGCGATCGGGCGGCGGAAGCGCAGGATGAACAGCCCGGTGCACAGCGCCGCAATCACGTTGGCCAGGGTGGCCAGTGCGTGGGCCAGGTGGGTGCCGAGGGCGACCATCAGGCGCGGGTCGCTCATCGCTTCGCCAAACGCGGCGAAGCTGCCGATCAGCCATAGCGGGCGAAACGCCTGGTGGCGCAGGATGTGCAGGGCGCGGTGGCGGTGGGGGCCGTCGAGCAGCGAGAAGGCGATCACGCAGATGGCCGAGAAGCAGGTGCCGACCACCAGTGCGTAGGCCAGCACCATGGCCAGCGACTTGCCCAGCGACGGCGGCAGCACGAAGCTCAGGTACACGGTGAACAACAGCGCAACCAGCCACGGGCCCAGCTTGCGCAGGGCAAAGCGCACAAGGTCCCAGGTGCGCGGGTGCTGTGGCAGTTCCTCGCTCAGGCCAAAACGCAGGCGTACCCGATGCCCGACCCAGTTGAAGACGTAGGCCAGCACGCTCCAGACGGCAATGACGGCGGCAAAGCCGAACAGGATGGCCGGCCACTGGTGCACCGGCACCATCAACTCGGTCAGTTCGGCCTGGGCCTGTTCGATTTCCGCGGCCCAGCGATGGAACGGGCTGGCATCGCCGCTGAACTGCTTTTCGAAGTCATGCAGGGCGCCGCCGATCAGGCCGAGCACGCCCTGTTCGACGGTGGGTTGCGATTGCCTGGTGGCGTCGCGCAGCTTTTTCAGGTCGGCCAGCAGCTTGGCCCGCTGCTGGTCGTTTTCCAGGTTCTTGATCACCTCGTCCAGCGACTTGCCCAGCGGTTCGCTGGCCTCTGGCTGCGCGGGCGCGCTGCCACCCAGCAGGCCTGGCAGGCCCGCAGCCTGTAGCGGGGTGACAAACAGGAACAGCAGCAGGAACAGGCAACGCAGGAGGGCAGGCACTGGCAAAACTACCTCAGGTCAAACGATTGGCCGAGTGTAGAGGTTTATGACGGCAGTTTCTCGAGGATCTTCCAGCAGGTGAGGCCGAAGATGCCCAAGGTACCGATCCACATCATCAGTACGCCGATGTTGCGCTCGCGCAGGCTGAAACCGATGGTCAGCAACATCAGGAACAGAAACACCGGCACGAACAGGGACAGGAACGGGGACATGGACAGCAATCCTTTTGCAGTGGGGCCATGTAACAAGCATAGCGGGTAGCGGGCGAAGCGGGATTGACCTTGAGCAGGCCCGGCCTCTTCGCGGGCATGCCCGCTCCCACAGGTACTGCACAGGCCTTGAATGCTGTGATGCTCCTGTGGGAGCGGGCGAGCCCGCGAAGAGGCCGGTCCTGGCTACATCAAAGCATCAAGGCAACTCGCGGCAACGGTAGAAGGCGCTCAGCACCTTCACCAGGTGCGCCAGGTCATGGCTGCCGCACAGCTCGCGAATCGAATGCATGGCAAAGGTCGGCAAGCCGATATCCACCGTACGCACGCCCAGGTGGCTGGCTGCAATCGGCCCGATGGTCGAGCCACAGCCCATGTCGCTGCGTACCACGAAGCTCTGCACCGGCACTTCCTCGGCCATGCACAGGTGGCGGAAGAACCCGGCGGTCTCGCTGTTGGTAGCGTAGCGCTGGTTGTTGTTCACCTTGATTACCGGCCCGGCGTTGAGCTTGGGCCCGTGGTTGCCGTCGTGCTTGTCGGCGTAGTTGGGGTGCACGCCGTGGGCGTTGTCGGCCGACACCATCAGCGAGCGCTGGATGGTGCGCACGTAGGCGTCGCCATCCGGCAGCAGGCGTTGCAGGGTCTGCTCCAGCATCGGCCCGTCGGCGCCACAGGCCGAGCAGCTGCCGACTTCTTCATGGTCGTTGCACACCAGTACACAGGTTTCGTCGCTGTCGGCGGCCAGCAGGGCCTGCAGGCCGGCGTAGCACGACAACAGGTTGTCCAGGCGCGCACCGGCGATGAAGTCGCCGTTCAGGCCGACCAGCGCGGCGTCCTGGGTGTCGTAGAAGCTCAGCTCGTAATCCAGCACCACATCGGCGATCAGTTCGTGCTCGCGGGCCAGTTGCTCGGTGAGCAGGGCGCGGAAGTCGATGCGTTCGTCACCTGCTACCTGGGCCAGGATCGGCGGCAGCTCGTTCTGCGGGTTGATCGCCCAGCCTTCGTTGGCGGTGCGGTTCAGATGGATTGCCAGGTTGGGGATGACCGCGATCGGCAGCTTGAAGTCGATCAGCTGGCTTTCGACTTTGCCGTCACGGCGGTAGGTGACCCGGCCGGCCAGCGACAGGTCGCGGTCGAACCAGGGCGCCAGCAGGGCGCCGCCATACACTTCGACGCCCAGCTGCAGGAAGCCCTGGCGCTGCAGCTCGGGCTGCGGCTTGACCCGCAGGCACGGGCTGTCGGTGTGGGCGCCGACCATGCGGATACCGTTCAGCAACGGTGCCTGCTTGCCCAGCTTGATGGCGATGATCGACGAGTCGTTGCGGGTGACGTAGTAGCGGCCGCCAGGCACTGTGGCCCAGCTGTCGCGCTCGTCCAGGCGCTGGTAGCCGGCAGCTTCCAGACGCTGGGCCAGGCTGGCGGTGGCGTGGAAGGGCGTGGGGGAGGCCTTGAGGAAGTCGATAAGGCCAGAATTCAGTACGTCGCGCATAGCTCACTCCAGACAGCAGTGGCGCGAGTTTAGCGTATTAGGTCGACAAATTGTGTCTGCCTCTTCGCGGCTGAAGCCGCTCCCACAGGTACTGCACAACCGTCGAAAGTGGTGCGGTCCCTGTGGGAGCGGCTTTAGCCGCGAAGAGGCCAGTACAGGCTGTACACAATCAGAAGGGCGCAGGGCACTCGAACTTCAACCGCTCCCCGGACACCGGGTGGGTAAAGCTCAGCATCGAGGCATGCAGGCACAGCCGCTCGTGGGCAGCCAGTGCCTCGGGGTTGGCATACAGCCGGTCGCCCAGCAGCGGGTGCCCGATCGACAGCATGTGCACGCGCAACTGGTGCGAACGCCCGGTAATCGGTGTCAGCTCTACCCGGCAGTAATCACCGCAGCGCTCGACGATGCGCCAGAAGGTCAGCGCATGCTTGCCCTGTTCGTGGTCCACCACATGCCGTGGCTTGGTCGGCGGGTCGTAGCGCAACGGCAGGTCGATGCTGCCGCTGTCCAGCGCCGGCTGGCCCCAGCACAGCGCGGTGTAGGCCTTTTCGGTTTCGCGGTCGTGGAACTGGCGCGACAGCTCACGGTGGCTGTCGGCATCCCGGGCCAACAGGATGATGCCGGAAGTTTCCCAGTCCAGGCGGTGCACGATCAGCGCGTCGGGGTAGCCGTTTTCCTGCAGGCGGGTGATCAGGCAGTCCTTGTTGTCCTCGGCGCGGCCGGGTACCGACAGCAGCAGGGTCGGTTTGTTGATCACCAGGATGGCGGCGTCTTCGTGCAGGATCTGGATGTTGGACAGCGGCATTGCTTGGTCTCGGTTATATCGGGGAAAACACTGGGGCCGCCTTGCGGCCCATCGCCGGCAAGCCAGCTCCCACAGGTACAGCGCGAACCCTGTGGGAGCTGGCTTGCCGGCGATGGGCTGCAAAGCAGCCCCAATGATCCAGGCCTGGTCGCGAAATCAGCGATCCGGCAAGGTGATGTTCAGCTCCAGAATCGAACAGCTACCCTGGTTTTCCAGCTCGATATGCACATCATCGTTGCCGATGTTCACATATTTGCGGATCACTTCCAGCAGTTCTTTCTGCAGCGCTGGCAGGTAGTCCGGTTCGCTGCGTTGGCCGCGCTCGTGCGCCACGATGATCTGTAGACGCTCTTTCGCTACCGACGCGCTGGTAGTTTTCTGTCTGCCACGAAAGAAGTCAAAAAGGTTCATGGTTTACTTGCCTCCAAACAGGCGCGCGAAGAATCCTTGCTTCGGCACTTCGATGAACCGCAGGGGCTTTTCTTTGCCCAGCAGACGGTCGACGGTATCGCTATAGGCCTGGCCGGCATCGCTCTGGTCGTCGAGGATGACCGGGATACCCTGGTTGGAAGCCTTGAGCACTGCCTGGCTCTCGGGGATCACACCCTTGAGCTTGATCGCCAGGATCTCTTCGACGTCGGCGATGCTCAGCATTTCGCCCTTTTCCACGCGCTCCGGGTGGTAGCGGGTGATCAGCAGGTGTTCCTTGATCGGCTCTTCGCCGTTCTCGGAGCGGCGCGACTTGCTCGACAGGATGCCCAGCATGCGGTCGGAGTCACGTACCGAGGACACCTCGGGGTTGGTGACCACGACGGCCTCGTCGGCAAAGTACATGGCCAGGTGTGCGCCTTTCTCGATACCGGCCGGCGAGTCGCAGATGACGAAGTCGAAGTCTTTCTTCAGCTCCATCAGGACCTTTTCCACGCCTTCCTGGGTCAGCGCGTCCTTGTCACGGGTCTGGCTGGCGGCCAGCACGTACAGGTTCTCGAGGCGTTTGTCCTTGATCAGGGCCTGTTGCAGGTTGGCTTCGCCGTTGACCACGTTGACGAAGTCGTACACCACGCGGCGTTCGCAGCCCATGATCAGGTCGAGGTTACGCAGGCCCACGTCGAAGTCGACGATGACGGTCTTGTGGCCACGCAGTGCGAGGCCGGTACCAATGGCGGCGCTGGTGGTGGTCTTGCCCACACCCCCCTTGCCGGAAGTAACCACGATAATCTTGGCCAAGGTGTTTCACCCCTAAAATAATCGGGACACAAGTCCCTGCAAAAATACAAATAAACGGCAACGGTAAGAAAAGTTGCACTAAAAATGCTGGCAAGTATCCGTTAAAGACGGGTGATGTTCAACACGTCGCCAGACAGGCTGACTTGCACGCCAGTGCCCCACAGCGGGTCGCGGCGCAGGTCTTCGCATACCTTGTACTGGCCGGCGATGGAAACCATTTCGGCGGTCATCTGCTGGCAGAAGATACGTGCCTTGGTATTGCCTTTGATGCCGGCCAGGGCGCGGCCGCGCATGGCGCCGTACACATGGATGTTGCCATCGGCCAGAAGTTCCGCCCCCGGGCTGACCGAGCCGGTCACCACCAGGTCGCCGCCCTGGGCGTAGATCTGCTGGCCGCCACGTACTGGCGAAGTGATGATGCGGGTCGGGCGCACCTCGGGTTCGAGGATTGGCGGCGGGACAGGGGCCGGCTCGGGCTTCTTCACCTCGGGTTCGGGCTCCAGCGGCCGTTCGCGGGCGCCGGATGGCGGCAGCACCGGCAGGTCGATGGCGATGGCGGCGGCGATGTCCTCGATGCGGTTGGCGCGGATGGCCAGGGTACGCAGGCCGTGGTGGCGGCAGATCCGCATCAAGCCGGGCAGGTCGATTGCCCCCTCGTCGGCCGGCAGCTTGTCCAGCGCCAGCACCAGCGGCGTGTTGCTGAAGAAGTTCGGTGCCTGGGCGACTTTGGCCGCCAGTTGGCGGTCGAGGGCTTCAAGGTCATTGCGCGCCAGTTCCAGCACTGTAATGGCGAGCATGCTGCCCTTGAGCTGGAACACGGAGGCGGTGTCGGGTGTGTGGTTTGGGCTCATGGTCTGCATAGACGGCTTGTTGCGAAAAAAGTGCCCTGACTTATAACGATAAGACCGGTTGCCCGCAACATGCGCTGATCCGTTGTAGAATGCGCGGCCTTTGTCTTTCCGGAAGCTTCAATGGAACGCCCGCGTTTTCGTCCCTATTTCCTTCACCCACGTTTCTGGGGCCTGTGGCTGGGCCTGGGCCTGCTGTGGCTGGTGGTCCAGTTGCCGTACCGGGTCCTGTTGAAAGTCGGTGCCGCGCTGGGAGCGGTGATGTACCGCTTTGCCGGTGAGCGGCGGCGCATTGCCGCGCGCAACCTGGAGCTGTGCTTCCCGGAGCTGTCGGTCGACGAACGGCAGCGCCTGCTCAAGGCCAACTTCGCCTCCACCGGTATCGCCTTCTTCGAAATGGCCATGAGCTGGTGGTGGCCCAAGGCCCGGCTGGCGCGCCTGGCCCATGTCGAGGGGCTGGAGCACCTGCAGGCCGCCCAGCAGGCGGGGCAGGGGGCCATCCTGATGGCGGTGCACTTCACCACCCTGGAAATCGGCGCCGCGCTGCTGGGCCAGCAGCACACCATCGACGGCATGTACCGCGAGCACGGCAACCCGCTGTTCGACTTCATCCAGCGCAGCGGCCGCGAGCGGCATAACCTCGACTCGCTGGCGGTGGAGCGCGAGGACGTGCGCGGCATGCTCAAGCTGCTGCGTTCGGGCCGGGCGATCTGGTACGCACCCGACCAGGACTACGGCGCCAAGCAGAGCCTGTTCGTGCCACTTTTCGGCATCCCGGCGGCGACGGTGACTGCCACCACCAAGTTTGCTCGGTTGGGCAAGGCGCAGGTGATTCCGTTCACCCAGAAGCGCCTGGAGGATGGCAGTGGCTATCGCCTGGTGATCCACCCGCCGCTGGCGGACTTCCCCGGGGAGAGCGAAGAGGCTGACTGCCTGCGCATCAACCAGTGGGTGGAAAGCGTGTTGCGCGAATGCCCCGAGCAGTACCTGTGGGCGCACCGCCGGTTCAAGTCGCGGCCCGAAGGGGAGCCGCGGCTGTATGACAAGAAGAAGCGCTGAATTTTCTTTTGCCTGTGCAGGCCTATTCGCGTGTGAACCCGCTCCCACAGGTTCCCCGCAGGGCCGGGCATTGTGCGGTCCTGTGGGAGCGGGCAAGCCCGCGAATAGGCCGGGCCTGAAAGCACACCAACCCCAGGAAGGACTCCTATGGCCCCACCCCCGGTAACCGGTCTTATCCTTTCTGGCGGCGGCGCCCGCGCTGCCTACCAGGTCGGCGTGCTGGCCGGCATCGCCGAGCTGCTGCCCGCTGGCGCGCACAACCCGTTCCCGGTCATCGTCGGCACCTCCGCCGGCGCCATCAACGCCGTCACCCTGGCCAGCGGCGCCACTCATTTCAACGATGCCGTACAACGGCTCACCGCCTTCTGGCAGAACTTCCGCAGCCACCTGGTCATCCGTAGCGACTGGCCCGGTGTGGTCCGCCAGGCCAGCCGCTTCGTCGCCCACAACCTGCTGGGCGTGGGCGGCCCGGCACCAGTGGCGCTACTGGACAGCAGCCCATTGCGCGGCTTGCTGCAGGCGCACCTGAACCTGGACGGTATCGCCCACTCCCTGGCCGCCGAGCAACTGCGCGCCGTCGCGGTGACCGCCTTTGGCTACGAGTCCGGCCAGGCGGTGACCTTCTACCAAGGGCGCGGCACCATCGAAGCCTGGTTGCGCCACCGCCGCATCGGCATGCCCACGCCGTTGACCATCGACCACCTGCTGGCCAGCGCGGCCATCCCGCTACTGTTCGCCCCGGTGCGGCTGGGCGACGAATATTTCGGTGATGGCGCGGTACGCCAGTCGGCGCCGATCAGCCCGGCCCTGCACCTGGGTGCCAGCCGGGTACTGGTAGTCGGGGTCAGCGGCAACCCGCAGCGGCCGGCGCCACCATTGCCGACCCAGCGCGTGTTCAGCGGCCAGCAGCCGAGCCTGGCGCAGATCGGCGGGCACATGCTCAACAGCACGTTCATTGACAGCCTGGAAGACGACATCGAGCTGCTGCAGCGCCTCAACCACCTGAGCCACCTGTTGCCGGCGCACCTTGACGCCCGGCGCCTGGGCCTGGCGCCAATCGACGTGCTGGTGGTGGCGCCCAGCCAGCCGCTGGACGAAATTGCCGCGCGGCATCGGCGCGAGTTGCCGGCGGCCTTGCGCATGTTCCTGCGCGGGCCGGGGGCGACACGTACCAGCGGGGCGGGGGTGTTGAGCTATTTGCTGTTCGAGGCCAGTTACTGCAGCGAGCTGATAGAGCTGGGGCGAAAGGATGCCTTGGCCAAGAAGCGGGAGCTTTGCCAGTTCCTGGGGATTTGATGTTGCTTGTGCCGGCCTCTTCGCGGGTAAACCCGCTCCCACAGGGATCGCACGATACCTGTGGGAGCGGGTTTACCCGCGAAGAGGCCTGGCTTGCCTACTCGGCTATCTGCAACTTGCGCGCCTGGGTATACACATACCGCACCTTCTCGTACTCGAACGGCGAGTTGAGCTGGCCATAGCGGAATTTGGTGCTGTAGCGCTTGTCCACCACGCGCAGCACGGTAATTTCCGGGTGGTCGCTGCTGGCTTCGGCCACGTTCAGGTAGTTGATCGCCTGTTCGCCTGCATAGTCCACCACCAGCCCGGTGGTATCGCGCAGGTTCGACGGCCCCAGCACCGGCAGCATCAGGTACGGCCCGTCCGGTACGCCATAAAAGCCCAAGGTCTGGCCAAAGTCTTCACTTTGCCGCGGCAGGCCCATCTTGGTCGCCGGGTCCCACAGCCCACCCACGCCGATGATGGTGTTGAACATCAGCCGCGCGGTGATCTCCGCCGAGCGCTTGGCCTTCAACTGCAACACGCTGTTGAACAGGTTCGGCACGTCGCCCAGGTTGTTGAAGAAGTTGGTCACCCCGGTGCGCACGAAGCGTGGGGTGACGTACTGGTAGCCGCTTACCATCGGCAGCAGCACCCATTGGTCCAGGCGGTAGTTGAAGTGATAGACGCGCCGGTTGATCGACTCCAGCGGGTCGTACACGTTCAGCGCTTGCAGGGTGGAGCGCTCGAACTCGCGCTGGTCCAGCCCCGGGTTGAATTTCAGCTCGCGCAACGGGTCGACGAAACCATCGGCCTCGGGCGCCAGTGGTGCCTCGGTGACTTGCGGGTCGGCCTCGATCACGCTGGCCCGGGGGGCGGTTTCGGCGGCCAGGGCCTGGCCGGCGGCGAACAGGGCAGTGGCGAAGAGGAGTTTGTTAACCACGGAAGAACTCCAGCATGGCGTCACTGTTGACGCGGTAATTGAGGTTGCCGCAATGGCCGCCATGGGGGTAAAGGGTCAGGCGCTCACCGAACACCTTGCGCAGGAAGCCGATGTCACCGGGGCCGAGGATGACGTCGTCGGCGTTGTGCATCACGGCGATCTTGTCGCTGCTGCTAAGGTAGTCTTCCAGCGCATACAGGCTGACCTGGTTGACCAGTTGCAGGATGCTGTTGCCGTCGGTGCGGGCGCGCCACATGGGGATGACCTGCTCGGTCATGTAGCAGTCGAAGTCGCACTGCAGGGCACGCTTGAAGAACGGCGTGAGGCTGCTGCCCTCGGTGATCGGGAACTTCGGCGGAATGATCAGGCCGCGGCGGTTGATCAGGTCGGAGGTGAAGGCAATGTCGGCCGCCGAGAAGCGGAACGAGGTGCCGATCAGCATGGCCATCTGCTCGTTGGACAGGTGCTGGCGTGACTGCTGGAAGTCGTACAGCAGGGCTTCATTGAGGTCGATGTAGCCCTTTTCCTGGAAGTAGCGGGTCAGCTTGGCCAGCATCAGCTCGTAGAAGGTGGTGCTGCGGTCGATGCCCTTGACCTGGGTCTGCACCAGCTTGTCCAGGTTGTTGATCGAGGTGTACAGGTTGACCGGCGGGTTCAGCAGCAGCACCCGCTTGAAGTTGAAGCTGCGGCGGGTTTCGTCCAGGTGGCTGACGAAGGCAGCGTCGAGTGCGCCCAGGCTGTAGCCGGTGAGGTAGAACTCGCTGATCGGCAGGCGCGGGTGCTGGGCGCGCACGGCCTGCATCACCCGGTACATGTCTTCGGCATCATCCTGGCTGACGCCTGGGGTGGCGAAGCGCGAGGCGGCGCTCATGAAGTCGTAGCTGGTGGGCGAGGACAGCTGCACCACGTGGAAGCCGGCCTGGTAGAACAGCTTTTTCAGGTATTCGTTGATGCTGCTGGTGTAGGGCGCACCGGTGCCGGCGATGATGAAGATCAGCGGCGCCTCGTGGTCCTGGCGGGCTAGGCGGTACTTGAGCTTCTTCACTGCCCAGAAGTTGTCGGGCAGGGTGAACTCACGGTCCGGGCGCAGGTTGAGGCTGTAGTCGGACTGGCTGATTTCGTCGTCGCCGGGCAGGGTGGGTCGCTGGTCCGGCGGCGTGGTGGCGATGGTTGCCTCGAACGGGTTGGTCAAGGGGTAGCCATAGCTTGCGGCGTCGATATCCCGCGCCGAAGCGGCCACAGCCATGAGCAGGCCGCCGAGCAAGGCAGCGAGGCGCAAAGATCGAAGCATGTAATCCCCCAAAAGAACGCAAGGTCGAGCAGTGTGCAGGCTAGGACCACAACGGGCCGGGCAAAGTTGCCAGGTGCGGTGGTCTTTGGTGTGCTTGTTATCTGCAACATAGCTGCAGGGATGTGATTTTGCCTTACAACTGGGCATAAGCGATCATGGATGCTTTCGATTTCCGCTATTGGAGAACTGGATGTCTCGTTCGCTGCCGGCTGCGCTGCTTGTGCTGTTTCTGGGGCTTTGGCTTGCTGCCAGTTATGGCGTGCGCTACGGGCTGATGGAGGACGGGCAGTGGGTGGGACTGTGCACGGCGCCGGCGGCGTACTGGCAGTGTGAGGTACGGTCGTTGCTGGGGCTGGGCATTCATCTTCAGGTGATGGCCTGGGGCGGGCTGGGGCTGGCGCTGCTGGCGCAGTTGGTTGCAGGGCGTGGCGGCTGGTGGCTGGCAGTGGTGGCGTTGGTGTTCGCGGTGCCGGCACTGGTGCTGTATACCGCCAGTATTGCCGTGTTCGCGCTGGTGCTGGCGGGGTTGCGGCTGGTCAGGTCGCCGGAGTAAGGCTGAAAGGGGCCGCTTTGCGGCCCATCGCAGGCAAGCCAGCTCCCACAGGGACCGCGCCGATTTGATAGGCAGCATAACTCCTGTGGGAGCTGGCTTGCCTGCGATGGAGCGCGAAGCGGTCCCAAGGATATCAGGCCGGGCGCAGGCGCAAGCTCCGCCACAAGGCTGCGGTCATCAGCACACTCACCCCGGCCCACCCCCAGGCCTGTTGGTTCTCCAACCCTTCCACAAACAACTGCGGCGCCACCCCGGCACCGACGATGAAGGCCAGCAACGCCACCTCCGCCCGCCGCGCCGGCACCGGCCACAGTGCAAACACCAGCGCCGGCAATGCCAACGCTGCGCTGGGGAAGCTGCGATAGCGTGGGTCGAACACCATCGCCAGCATGCTCACCGCCGCGGCAAAACCCGCTGCCAGCAACAGCCAGCCGGCCCGCGCCTGCAGCCAGGCGTACAGGCGCTCGCGCCAGCCCGTGCGCCGCGCCAGGGCCAGCACGGCATGGGCCAGCACCAGCAGGTTCAGCCCTGCCAGCAGCACCGCCCACAGCCACTCCCCGGCAAAGCGCGCATGGGTGCGCATCAACTCGCCCCAAAGCCCCAGGCAGCTTGCCCCAAACGCCGCCAGCAACGGCAGCAGCATGGCCGCCGCCGGGGTGGCGGGGCGCCCGGCAAGCATCAGCATCAGCACCATCAGCAGGGCACTGGCCAGCAACCACTGCGGCCAGTAAGGCAGGTTGCTCACCGGCCCTTCGAGTACGCCCTTGTCCTGCCGGTCGGCATCGTAAAGCCCCCAGTAGCCGCCGACCGCCCCCTCATTGGCGCGCTTCCATGGCTGGTCGAACGCCTCGATCAGGTTGTAGTGCCAGCCGTTGCTTTCAGCCATGGCCACGAACCCGCGAATGAAGCGCGCCTCGTTGACCCGGCTGGGCTCCGCGGTTTCGCGCTGGCGGCCTTCGCTGGGCCAGCCGGTTTCGCCTATCAGGACGTCCTTCGGCGCGAAGCGTGTGCCGAACACCCGGCGTACATCGGCGACATGGGCCAGGGCTTCGTCGATGCCACGCGGGTCGTCTTCCCAGTAAGGCAGCAGGTGGATAGTCAGGAAGTCCACCGCAGGCGCCACCTGCGGGTGCTGCAACCAGAACTCCCACACATCGGCGTAGGTCACCGGCACCTTGACCTGGCTTTTCACCCGGGCGATCAGCGTGGCCAGGTGCGCGCCGGTCACTTCCTTGCGCAGCAGCGTCTCGTTGCCGACGATCACCGCGCTGACCACGTCGGGGTTGGCATTGGCGGCGGCGATCAGCAGCTCGATTTCTTTCTCGGTGTCGGCCGGGTGGGCGTTGACCCAGGCACCCAGCATCACCTTCAGGCCATGCTTGCGTGCCAGCGCCGGGATTGCCTCAAGACCGGTCTGGGAATAGGTACGGATGCACTGAAAACGCTCGGCCAGCAACGCCAGGTCGGCATCCATGCGCGCCGGGCGCAGGCGCAACGGCTGGTCGTAGGGCGACTGGTCCTTGTCGAACGGGGTGTACGAGGCGCATTGCAGCTTGTGCGTCGGGCTGGCCGCGTCGGGCAGTTGCACCGGCTTGCCAAGCCCGTACCAGAGCCCTCCGAGCCCGAGCAGGGCGAGCAGGCAGGCAAGCAGGTACAACGGCAGCAGCAGGCGGGTAGAACTGGGCATCGGGCGGTCCATCGTCAGGCGCAAAAGGGTAGATAGTAGCCCGGCGCCAAACCTTTGGCATGCAAGGATCGCGCAGGTCGGCGCAGGCCGATGGCGCTAATGGCATAGTGCTGTCGCATATGGGGCGGCTACAGGTCGTAGCTGGAGCAGGTCGACTATTGTTGCAGGACGATGATGCAAATTCCGAGACCTGACGAGGGGATGCTTTGATGGCTGCTATTACAAGAATGCGACGTTTCCTGGGTGTGGGCACCGCCATGGTACTGGCCATGAGTGCGGCACAGGCAATGGCCAAAGAAGTCAGCATTGGTTACGTGGATGGTTGGGCTGACAGCGTGGCGACCACCAACGTGGCCGCCGAAGTGATCAAGCAGAAGCTCGGCTACGACGTGAAGTTGCAGGCCGTGGCCACCGGGATCATGTGGCAGGGCGTGGCAACCGGCAAGCTCGATGCCATGTTGTCGGCCTGGTTGCCGGTGACCCATGGCGAGTACTGGGCCAAGAACAAGGACAACGTGGTCGACTACGGCCCGAACTTCAAGGACGCCAAGATCGGCCTGATCGTCCCTGAGTACGTCAAGGCGGTGAGCATCGCCGACCTCAAGACCGACGACACCTTCAAGCAGAAGATCGTCGGCATCGACGCCGGCTCCGGCGTAATGCTCAAGACCGACCAGGCCATCAAGGACTACGACCTGACCGGTTACAAGCTGCAGGCAAGTTCTGGCGCGGCGATGACTGCGGAACTGGGCCGTGCCTATGCCAAGCAGCAGTCGATTGCGGTGACCGGCTGGGTACCGCACTGGATGTTCGCCAAGTGGAAACTGAAGTTCCTCGAAGACCCGAAAGGCGTGTATGGCGCCGCGGAAACCGTGAACAGCATCGGCAGCAAGGAACTGGCCACCAAGGCCCCGGAAGTGGCGGAGTTCCTGAAGAAGTTCAACTGGCAGTCGAAGGACGAGATTGGCGAAGTGATGCTGGCTATCCAGGAAGGCGCCAAGCCTGAAGCGGCGGCCAAGGACTGGGTGGCCAAGCATCCTGAGCGTGTGAAGGAGTGGACTGGCAAATAACAACCTGTCAGGGCCAGTTTTGCTGCTTCGCGGGTGAACCCGCTCCTACAGGGATATCACTGCCTTCCGGGCTGGTGATACCCCTGTGGGAGCGGGTTTACCCGCGAATGGGCCATCACTTTGTTACGCAACCGGTAAAACACCGTTGCATCTAAGACTAAGGTCGTCTGGTTGGCGTCCGATAGCCGCATAAAGTAAGGGTCGTGGGTTCCACCCCTATCTGTGCTGCTAGGACAAAAACAATGAACGACAGCATTTACCTCTCGATACAAAACAGCCCCCGCTTCAAGGAGCTGGTCACCAAACGCGAACGGTTCGCCTGGATTCTCTCGGCGATCATGCTCGGCCTGTACTGCGCCTTCATCCTCCTGATCGCCTACGGTCCTCAGATTCTGGGCACCAAGCTCAGCCCTGAGTCGTCGATTACCTGGGGTATTCCCCTGGGCGTCGGCCTGATCGTCTCGGCATTCGTCCTGACCGCCATCTACGTACGCCGCGCCAACGGCGAATTCGATGAGCTGAACAAGGCCATCCTGAAGGAGGCGCAACAATGATTCGCCACGCCAAAGCCCTGGCCGTACTGGCCTGCGGAGCCTTCGCACCCGCCGTGTGGGCCGCCGATGCCCTGACCGGCGAGGTGCAGAAGCAACCGCTGAACGTCTCCGCGATCGCCATGTTCGTGGCCTTCGTCGCCTTCACCCTCGGCATCACCTACTGGGCCTCCAAGCGCAACAAGTCGGCGTCGGACTACTACGCCGCCGGTGGCAAGATCACCGGCTTCCAGAACGGCCTGGCGATTGCCGGTGACTACATGTCGGCCGCCTCGTTCCTGGGTATTTCCGCACTCGTGTTCACCTCTGGCTACGACGGCCTGATCTACTCGATCGGCTTCCTGGTCGGCTGGCCGATCATCCTCTTCCTGATCGCCGAACGCCTGCGCAACCTGGGCAAGTACACCTTCGCCGACGTGGCCTCGTACCGCCTCGGGCAGAAGGAAATCCGCACCCTGTCGGCCTCCGGTTCGCTGGTGGTGGTGGCGTTCTACCTGATCGCACAGATGGTCGGTGCCGGCAAGCTGATCGAGCTGCTGTTCGGCCTGGACTACCACGTGGCGGTGATCCTGGTGGGTATCCTGATGTGCCTGTACGTCCTGTTCGGCGGCATGCTGGCCACCACCTGGGTACAGATCATCAAGGCCGTGCTGCTGCTGTCCGGTGCCAGTTTCATGGCGCTGATGGTGATGAAGCACGTGGGCTTCGACTTCAACACCCTGTTCTCCGAAGCGATCAAGGTGCACGCCAAGGGCGAGGCGATCATGAGCCCGGGCGGCCTGGTCAAGGACCCGATCTCGGCGTTTTCGCTGGGCCTGGCGCTGATGTTCGGTACCGCCGGCCTGCCGCACATCCTGATGCGCTTCTTCACCGTCAGTGACGCCAAGGAAGCGCGCAAGAGCGTGCTGTACGCCACCGGCTTCATCGGCTACTTCTACATCCTCACCTTCATCATCGGCTTTGGCGCCATCCTGCTGGTCAGCACCAACCCGGACTTCAAGGACGCCGCTGGCGCCCTGCTGGGTGGCAACAACATGGCAGCGGTGCACCTGGCCAATGCCGTGGGTGGCAGCGTGTTCCTCGGCTTCATCTCGGCTGTTGCCTTTGCCACCATCCTGGCAGTGGTTGCCGGCCTGACCCTGGCCGGTGCTTCGGCGGTGTCCCACGACCTGTACGCCAGTGTATGGCGCAAGGGCAAGGCCAACGACAAGGACGAGATCCGCGTGTCGAAGATCACCACCGTCGCCCTGGGCGTACTGGCGATCGGCCTGGGCATCCTGTTCGAGAAGCAGAACATCGCCTTCATGGTCGGCCTGGCGTTCTCCATCGCGGCCAGCTGCAACTTCCCGGTACTGCTGCTCTCGATGTACTGGAAGAAGCTGACCACCCGCGGCGCCATGATCGGCGGTTGGCTGGGCCTGGTGAGCGCGGTGACGCTGATGATCCTCGGCCCGACCATCTGGGTGCAGATCCTCGGCCACGAGAAGCCGATCTACCCGTACGAGTACCCGGCGCTGTTCTCGATGCTGATCGCCTTCGTCGGTATCTGGTTCTTCTCGGTCACCGACAAGTCCAAGGCTGCCGAAGACGAACGTGCGCTGTTCTTCCCGCAGTTCGTGCGTTCGCAGACTGGCCTGGGCGCTTCGGGTGCTGTTTCGCACTGATCCTTCCGGCAATGAAAAAACCGCGCTTCGGCGCGGTTTTTTTTGTGTTTTCGTTGCTAGATCATGCCTAGTAGCAACAAAACCAGCAGAACTACCAGCACCACGCCGATGATGCCGGACGGGCCATAGCCCCAGCTGCGTGAGTGCGGGAAGACCGGTAAGCCACCAATCAGCAGAAGGATCAGGATGATGATGAGAATCGTGGTCATGACGGAGTCCTTGCGTGGTTGAGGGTCAAGGGCCTCGGACTGCTGGCCTCTTGTATATAAGGACTGGTGGTGAACGTTAAAGATTCCATTTGAATGGTTGCCAGTGCCGGCCTCTTCGCGGGTAAACCCGCTCCCATAGGGACAGCGCAACCCTCAGGCTTGTGATGATCCTGTGGGAGCGGGTTTACCCGCGAAGAGGCCGGTACTGACCACACAGTCATGCCCCTCCATTCACTACCTTGATGAACCCTGCCTGCCCCCCAGGCCTTGATTAGACTGGTTGCACAACCCATCAGAACAAGGCCAGCCACCATGCAAAACCGCATCATGATCACCGGCGCCGGATCCGGCCTCGGTCGCGAGATCGCCCTGCGCTGGGCGCGTGAGGGCTGGCGCCTGGCGCTGGCCGATGTCAACGAAGCCGGCCTGCGCGAAACCCTGGAGCTGGCCCGCGCAGCTGGCGGCGAAGGCTTTGTCCAGCGTTGCGATGTGCGCGACTACAGCCAGCTCACCGCCCTGGCCCAGGCTTGCACCGAACAGTTCGGTGGTATCGACGTGATCGTCAACAACGCCGGCGTCGCTTCGGGCGGGTTCTTCGCCGAACTGTCGCTGGAAGACTGGGATTGGCAGATCGCGGTCAACCTGATGGGCGTGGTCAAGGGCTGCAAGGCCTTCCTGCCGCTGCTGGAGCGCAGCAAGGGGCGGATCATCAACATCGCTTCGATGGCCGCGCTGATGCAGGGCCCGGGCATGAGCAACTACAACGTGGCCAAGGCCGGCGTGCTGGCCCTGTCGGAAAGCCTGCTGGTCGAGCTACGCCAATTGGAGGTGGCGGTGCATGTGGTGTGCCCGTCGTTCTTCCAGACCAACCTGCTGGACTCGTTCCGCGGGCCGAACCCGGCGATGAAAGCCCAGGTTGGCAAGCTGCTGGAAGGCTCGCCGATCAATGCGGCGGACATCGCCGAGTACATCCACCGGCAGGTTGCCGCTGGCGAGTTCCTGATCCTGCCCCATGAGGCCGGGCGCCAGGCCTGGCAACTGAAGCGCCAGGCCCCTGAGCGGCTGTACGACGAGATGGCTGAAATGGCGGTGAAAATGCGGGCCAAGGCTCAGTCGCGATGATTCGTCTGTAAGGAAAGTTACCTGGAAATGTAGGGCGCTTCTGAAACACGGCAGAGCTATTGAGTAGCCCTATGCCGTCAAGGCAGGCTCCGGTTTTCCCTTTCGCTGGAGGATCGGAGCATGCTGGTAATAGGGCGCGAAGTGGGAGAGATCATCGTGATTGGTGATGACATTCGGATCATGGTCGTGGAAACGCGGGACGGGGTGGTGCGCTTTGGCGTGGATGCACCACGGCAGGTGCCGGTGCATCGGGCCGAGGTGTACAAGCGCATCAAGGAAGGGCAGCAGGCCAAAGCCCGCAGGGTTTGATGTTGCCTGTGCCGGCCTCTTCGCGGGCACGCCCGCTCCCACAGGTACTGCACCGCTCTCAGACTTGTGAAATTCCTGTGGGAGCGGGCGAGCCCGCGAAGAGGCCAGGCCTGCTAGTCGAGCAGCTCGCGGGGCACATCATGCTTGGCCAGCAACTGGCACTGCTGGCTTTCCAGGTCGAACAGGATGAACGCCTGGCCCTTGGCCAATGCCTGGCGCACCCGCAGCACGCGGGTTTCCAGCGGGGTGTCGTCGCCGTTGTCGGTACCGTCACGGGTGACGAAGTCCTCGATCAGGCGGGTCAGGGTTTCGGCTTGCAGTTGGTCGTAGGGGATCAGCATGGTGGGCGTTGCCTAGGGTGTTGGTGGGGGCATGCTACGCGAAACATTCGGGATTTTGGGGCCGCGTTGCGGCCCAATCGCCGGCAAGCCAGCTCCCACAGGGACAGCACAAAGCCTGGGCCTGTGGTGATCCTGTGGGAGCTGGCTTGCCGGCGATTGGGCTGCAAAGCAGCCCCAGGGCCCTCAGCCCTTGTTGCCAACCAGGCTATCCACCGCCGGCACCCGCGTATCGCTTTCCATCTGCGCATCATGTTCAAGCTGATGGCTGAAGCGCTCCAACGACGCATTGGCCGGCTGCGAATCACTGGCGAACACCGGCGGGCTCAGCAGGTACGCCGACAACAAGCGGCTCAACGCCGCCAGGCTGTCGATGTGTGTGCGCTCGTAGCCATGGGTGGCATCGCAACCAAAGGCCACCAGCGCGGTACGAATATCGTGCCCCGCCGTCACTGCCGAATGGGCATCGCTGAAGTAGTAGCGGAACAGATCGCGCCGCACCGGCAGGTCGTGGTCGCCGGCCAGCTTCAGCAGGTGCCGGGACAGGTGGTAGTCGTAAGGCCCCGACGAGTCCTGCATGGCCACGCTCACCGCATGCTCGCTGGAGGCCTGCCCGGGCGCCACCGGGGCAATGTCGATGCCGACGAACTCGCTGACATCCCAGGGCAGGGCGCCAGCCGCTCCCGAGCCGGTCTCTTCGGTGATGGTGAACAGCGGGTGGCAGTCGATCAACGGTTGGCGGCCGCTTTCCACCACGGCTTTCAGCGCCGCCAGTAGTGCTGCCACGCCGGCCTTGTCGTCCAGGTGGCGGGCGCTGATGTGGCCGCTTTCGGTGAATTCGGGCAGCGGGTCGAAGGCAACGAAATCACCGATGCTTACACCCAGCGCCTCGCAGTCGGCGCGGGTGGCGCAGTAGGCGTCCAGGCGTACCTCAACGTGCTCCCAGCTGATCGGCATCTGGTCGATGGCGGTGTTGAAGGCATGCCCGCTGGCCATCAGCGGCAGCACGCTGCCCCGGTATACGCCGGTATCGGTGAACACGCTGACCCGGCTGCCTTCGGCGAAGCGGCTGGACCAGCATCCGACCGGTGCCAGGGCCAGGCGGCCGTTGTCCTGCAACTGGCGCACGCTGGCGCCGATGGTGTCCAGGTGAGCGGACACGGCGCGGTCAGGTGAGGTCTGGCGGCCCTTGAGGGTGGCGCGGATGGTGCCGCGGCGGGTCAGCTCGAAGGGGATGCCCAGCTCGTCCAGGCGCTCGGCCACATAGCGCACGATGGTGTCGGTGAAACCGGTGGGGCTGGGGATGGCGAGCATCTCCAGCAGCACGCGCTTGAGGTAGTCGAGATCGGGTTCGGGATGTCGGTCGGACATGGTTGGGGACTCCTTTACTCCTGTGCCGGCCTCTTCGCGGGTAAACCCGCTCCCACAGGTCCACCACAGCCCTCGATACTTGTGGGGTCCCTGTGGGAGCGGGTTTACCCGCGAAGAGGCCAGCAGCGGTTACGCCAAAGGCCGGCTATGCGGAAACAGCAGGTCGATAAAACGCTCGGCGGTCGGTTGCGGTTCATGGTTGGCCAACCCGGCACGCTCGTTGGCCTCGATGATCACGTACTCCGGTTGCCCGGCATCACGCACCATGAAGTCCAGCCCCACTACCGGGATCTCCAGCGCCCGTGCAGCGCGCACGGCGGCGTCGGCCAGCACCGGGTGCAGGCGTTCGGTCACGTCTTCCAGGGTGCCGCCGGTGTGCAGGTTGGCGGTGCGTCGCACGGCCAGGCGCTGGCCGGCGGGCAACACGTCGTCGTAGCCAAAGCCCGCCGCGCGCAGGGTGCGCTCGGTTTCGTCGTCCAGCGGAATGCGGCTTTCGCCACCGGTTGCGGCCTGGCGCCGACGGCTCTGGGCATCGATCAGCTGGCGGATGCTGTGCTTGCCATCGCCCAGCACCTGCGCCGGGTGACGGATGGCTGCGGCGACCACTTCGTAGCCGATCACCACGATGCGCAGGTCATGCCCGGCATGGAAGCTTTCCAGCAACACGCGGCTGTCGAACTGGCGAGCATGCGCCACGGCGTGGGTGATGTCGTCGATGCAGGTGAGGTTCACCGCCACGCCCTGGCCTTGCTCGCCATCGACCGGCTTGACCACCACCGCGCCATGCTCGTCGAGAAACGCCAGGTTGTCGTCGGCATTGCCGGCCAGTTGCTGCGCCGGCACCTGCAGCCCGGCATTGTGCAGGGCATGCTGGGTCAGGCGCTTGTCCTGGCACAGGGTCATGGTCACGGCGCTGGTCAGGTCGCTGAGCGACTCACGGCAGCGAATGCGGCGCCCGCCCAGGCTGAGGGTGAACAGGCCGCCGGCGGCATCGTCCACTTGTACCTCGATGCCCCGGCGCAGCGCCTCGTCGACGATGATGCGTGCGTACGGGTTGAGGTCGGCTTGAGGCCCCGGCCCCAGAAACAGCTGCTCGTTGATGCCGTTCTTGCGCTTGACCGCGAAGGTCGGCAGGTTGCGAAAACCCAGTTTCTGATACAGGCGCTTGGCCTGGCGGTTGTCGTGCAGCACCGACAGGTCCAGGTAGGCCAGCCCACGGCTCATGAAGTGTTCGATCAGGTGGCGCACCAGCACTTCACCCACGCCGGGGCGGGTGCAGTGCGGGTCTACCGCCAGGCACCACAGGCTGCTGCCGTGCTCGGGGTCGTCGAACGCCTTGGCGTGGTTCAGGCCCATGACGCTGCCGATCACCGCGCCGCTGTCTTCGTCCTCGGCCAGCCAGTACACCGGGCCGCCCAGATGCAGAGGGGTGAGCAGCTCGGCGTCGACCGGCAGCATGCCGCGCGCCTGGTACAGGGTGTTGATCGCCTGCCAGTCGCCCGGGTTCTGCGCCCGGCGCACGCGGAAGCCGCGGAACACCCGCTGCGCCGGGCGGTAGTCGGTGAACCACAGGCGCAGGGTGTCGGACGGGTCGAGAAACAGTTGCTGCGGGGCCTGGGCCAGCAGCTGCTGGGGCGCGGCCACGTACAAGGCGATGTCGCGCTCGCCGGGGCGTTCTTCCAGCAGGTCGGCGGCGAGGTCGGCCGGGTTGGGGTAGGTGTGTCCGATCAGCAGCCGGCCCCAGCCGCAATGCACGGCGCGCGGCTGGTCGTGGGGCTGGCTGCCATCGCCGGCCAGGCGCGCCTGCAGGCGCTCGTAGGACGGCGCCTGGCCGCGCAGCAGGCGCTGACCGTAAGCGATTTCATGGGCTTTCATCGGTCAGATTCCTTGTTCGCTCAGCCACAGGTTCAGCGCCGCCAGCTGCCACAGTTTGGAGCCGCGTAGCGGTGTCAGCTGGCCGTGCGGGTTGCTCAGCAGGCGGTCGAGCATGGCCGGGTTGAACAGCCCGCGGTCCTGGCTGGGGTCGGTCAGCAATTCACGTACCCAGCCGAGGGTGGCGCCTTCCAGGTGCTTCAGGCCCGGCACCGGGAAGTAGCCCTTCTTGCGGTCGATCACCTCGTGCGGGATCACCCGCCGCGCCGCCTGCTTGAGCACCTGCTTGCCGCCGTCGGGCAGCTTGAAGCGTGCCGGAATGCGTGCCGAAAGCTCCACCAGCCGGTAGTCGAGGAATGGCGTGCGCGCCTCCAGGCCCCAGGCCATGGTCATGTTGTCGACCCGTTTGACCGGGTCGTCGACCAGCATCACCGTGCTGTCCAGGCGCAGCGCCTTGTCAACCGCATCGGGGGCACCGGGGCGGGCGAAGTGTTCACGGACGAAGTCGCCGGCCGCGTCGGTTTCCAGCAGCCAGGGTGCCTGCACGGTGTCGCGGTACTCGGCGTGGCTGCGATCGAAGAAGGCCTCGCGGTAGGCGGCAAACGCATCCTCGGCGCCGTCCACCTGCGGGTACCAGTGGTAGCCGGCGAACAGCTCGTCGGCGCCCTGGCCGCTTTGCACGCCCTTGCAGTGCCGGGCCACTTCCCGCGACAGCAGGTAAAAGGCGATGCAGTCGTGGCTGACCATCGGCTCGCTCATGGCGCGGAAGGCGGCTGGCAACTGCTCGATGATCTCGTGCTCGGCGATGCGCAGCTGGTGGTGACGGGTGCCGTAGTGCTTGGCGATCAGGTCGGAATACTGGAACTCGTCGCCGCGTTCGCCGCCGGCATCCTCGAAACCGATGGAGAAGGTCGACAGGTCGTCCACGCCCACTTCGCGCAGCAGGCCGACCAGCAGGCTGGAATCGACCCCACCGGACAGCAGCACACCCACGTCCACCGCTGCCCGTTGGCGAATGGCCACGGCGTCGCGGGTGGCGTCGAGTACGCGGGTGGTCCAGCCTTCCAGGTCCAGCTCACGTTCATCGGGGTTGGCGCCGTAGTGCAGTTGCCACCAGGTCTGGCGTTCCACTTCGCCATGGCGGTCGACGCGCATCCAGGTACCGGGTTCCAGCTTTTGCACGTTGGCCAGCAGGGTACGTGGCGCCGGCACCACGGCGTGGAAATTCAGGTAGTGGTTGAGTGCCACCGGGTCGAGCATCGGGTCGATGTCACCACCCTTGAGCAGCGCCGGCAGGGTCGAGGCGAAGCGCAGGCGCTCGCCGTTGCGCGACAGGTACAAGGGTTTGACGCCCAGGCGGTCGCGGGCGATGAACAGGCGCTGGTTGTCGCGCTCCCAGATGGCCAGGGCGAACATGCCATTGAGCTTGGGCAGCAGGGCCGCGCCCCAGGCGTGGTAGCCCTTGAGCAGCACCTCGGTGTCGCCGTCGGACCAGAAGCTGTAGCCCAGGGCCTGCAGCTCCTGGCGCAGTTCGGGGAAGTTGTAGATGGCGCCGTTGAAGGCCAGCGAAAGGCCCAGGGTGTTGTCGACCATCGGCTGGGCAGAGCCGTCGGACAGGTCCATGATTTTCAGGCGCCGGTGGCCGAGGGCGATCGGGCCTTGGCTATGGAAGCCCCAGGCATCCGGGCCGCGGGGCGCCAGGTGGTGGGTTATGCGCTCTACCGCAGCCAGGTCGGCTGGGCGAGGGGCTTGGTCGATGGGGGTGAAACGCAACTCTCCTGCTAATCCGCACATAGGTCCTTACCGGTTTTTCCGTTGGGGAGGGGGTGCCCCGGATTAGGGCACCTTAAGGAACTGACCCATGTGGTTTGTGAGAGTTTTAGATCGATCTGTTATATGGGGCTGCTGCTCAGCCCTTGGCGGGCTCGCCCGCTCCCACAGGTTCACCACAGGCCTGGGGACTTGCGCGGTCCCTGTGGGAGCTGGCTTGCCGGCGATTGGGCTGCGCAGCAGCCCGGCCCGATCACTTGCCGCGAATCAACCTGCGCAAGGCAAACCGGTTCGGGTGGCACGCCTCCGCCACCGCCCGTGGCAACGGCAGCGGTTCCCCGCATACCCACGCCGCCACCAGTTCGCCGCTCAACGGCGCCGTGATCAATCCGCGCGAGCCATGCCCGCTGTTCACATACAACCCATCCAGCCAGGGGCAGGCTACATCCGGCACCTGCCGCGCATCCCGGCCCAGCACTGCGTAGGCCTGGGCGAACGCCTGCGCATCCGCCACCGGCCCGACGATCGGCAGGTAATCCGGGCTGGTGCAACGGAACGCCGCACGCCCCTGCAATTGCCCAGGGTCCAGCTCGGCGGTACCCAGGCGCTGGGCCAGGTCGACCGAAATCTCGTCCAGCAATGCCAGGTTGCCCTGGTGCTCGGCCACCGTCGGTGCCAGGTCTGTGCTGTGGAAGTCGAAGCTCGCGCCCAAGGTGTGTTCATCCCCGCGCGGCGGCGCTACATAGCCTTCCGCACACACCACGGTGCGCAGCGCGCGGCTGCTGGCCGTGGCCGGCAGGCGGGTAATCTGGCCGCGGATGCGCTTGAGCGGCAGCTGCGCGCATGGCTCGAAGCGCAGTACGTCGGCGGCACCGGCCAGGACCACCACCGGCGCGCTGGCCAGCAAACGTTCGCCAGCCCAGGCTTGCCACTGCCCGTCGACCTTGCGCAGTTCGAGCACCTCCTGGTGCGTCAGCAGGCGAATACCCGGGTGCTGCAACTGCTGCTGGCACAGCGCCGGCGGGTGCACCCAGCCACCTTCGGGATAGAACAGCCCACCAGACGGCAAGGCCACGCCGGCGATGGCTTCGGCCTCTGCACGCTCCAGCGAGTGCAACAGGCCAGGTTCGAAGGCGCCAGCCAGCTTGCCCTGGCGTTCGGCTTCCTTGCTGTCGAAGGCCAGTTGCAGCACGCCGCAGGCATCCCAGTCGCGGCCACGTTGCAGGCGCTGCAGCTGGCGCCGGGTGTAACCGAAACCGGCCAGGATCATCTGCGACAGCGCCGTGCCGTGGGCGGACAGCTTGAGGTACAGCACCCCTTGCGGGTTACCCGAAGCTTCCCGTGCCGGGGTGTCGTGGCGTTCCAGCACGGTAACCTGCCAGCCACGCCGGGCCAGGCTGGCGGCGGTTGTGCTGCCGGCGAGCCCGGCGCCTATCACCAGCGCTTCACGCGGCTCCGCCACGGCAGCCGGGCGCGCGTACCATGGCGCGGCGGGGCTGGGCACAGGGCCGACATAGGCGCCGCTCATCACTTCCCATTTCTTGCCGATGCCCGGCACCTTCTTCATGGCGAAGCCGGCGTCGACCAGGCTGCGGCGTACCCAGCCGGTGGTGGTGAAGGTGCCTAGCACCGTGCCTGGGTGTGACAGCCGTGCCAGCTGCGCGAACAGCTCCGGGGTCCACATGTCGGGGTTCTTGGCCGGGGCGAAGCCGTCGAGGAACCACACATCGATCTGCGCATCGAGTTGCGGCAGCTGTTCCAGTACGTCGCCTATCAACAGGGTGAGGGTGACCCGGCCGTTGTCGAAGGTGAACTGTTGGAAGCCAGGGTGCACTGCCACGTACTGCTCCAGCAGGGGCTCGGCATAGGCGGCAAGTTCAGGCCACAGGCATATGGCGCGGGCCATGTCGTCGCGATCGAGGGGGTACTTTTCGACGCTGACGAAATGCAGGCGGGCCTCGGCATGGGCGTGCTGCTCGAACAGTTGCCAGGCGCAGTAGAAGTTCATGCCGGTGCCGAACCCGGTTTCGCCGATCACCAGGCAGGCGTGCGGGGCGAGGTTGGCAAAGCGCTCGGCCAGGCGGGTTTGCCCAAGAAACACGTGCTTGGTTTCTTCGATGCCTTCGTTGACTGCGAAATAGACGTCGTCGTATTGCCGCGAATGGGGGCGGCCCTGGTCGTCCCAGTCGATCTGGGCGTGCTGGAGGAGGGTGGACATGGTTGGCTCGGTTGCAGCGGATGGGCGGATTTTATGCCATCTGATGATTTTGCGCTGGCTGTACCGGCCCTATCGCCGGCAAGCCAGCTCCCACAGGTACCCCACAAGGTTTGGGCCTGTGGTGACCCTGTGGGAGCTGGCTTGCCGGCGATAGGGCCCATACAGGCGATACATAAATCCGCTAGTCTTGCTTATCCATTGAAGGAGCCAGTGCATGTTCGAATCCGCCGAAATTGGCCACAGCATCGACAAGGAGGCTTACGACGCCGAGGTACCCGCTTTGCGCGAGGCCCTGCTCGAAGCCCAGTACGAACTCAAGCAGCAGGCGCGTTTCCCGGTAATCGTGCTGATCAACGGTATCGAAGGCGCCGGCAAGGGCGAGACGGTCAAACTGCTCAACGAGTGGATGGACCCGCGCATGATCGATGTGCTCACCTTCGACCAGCAGACCGACGAAGAGCTGGCGCGCCCGCCGGCCTGGCGCTACTGGCGGGCCCTGCCACCGAAGGGGCGGATGGGCGTGTTCTTCGGCAACTGGTACAGCCAGATGCTGCAGGGGCGGGTGCACGGGGTGTTCAAGGACGCCGTGCTCGACCAGGCCATCACCGGCGCCGAGCGGCTGGAGGAGATGCTGTGCGACGAAGGTGCGCTGATCATCAAGTTCTGGTTCCACCTGTCCAAGAAACAGATGAAGGCGCGGCTGAAATCGCTCAAGGACGACCCGCTGCACAGCTGGAAGATCAGCCCGCTGGACTGGCAGCAGTCGGAGACCTACGACCGTTTCGTGCGCTTTGGTGAGCGCGTGCTGCGCCGCACCAGCCGTGACTATGCGCCGTGGCATGTCATCGAGGGCGTCGACCCGAACTACCGCAGCCTGGCGGTAGGTCGCATCCTGCTGGAAAGCCTGCAGGCGGCACTGGACAACAACCCCAAAGGCAAGCACCGGGGCAACGTTGCTCCGCTGGGCCGCAGTATCGACCAGCGCAGCCTGCTTGGCGCGCTGGACATGACCCTGCGCCTGGACAAGTCCGACTACCAGGAGCAACTGGTCACCGAGCAGGCCCGCCTGGCCGGCCTGCTGCGCCACAAGCACATGCGCCGGCATGCCTTGGTGGCGGTGTTCGAAGGCAACGACGCTGCCGGCAAGGGCGGTGCCATCCGCCGCGTGGCCGCCGCGCTGGACCCGCGCCAGTACCGCATCGTGCCGATTGCCGCGCCCACTGAAGAAGAACGCGCGCAGCCATACCTGTGGCGGTTCTGGCGGCACATTCCGGCGCGTGGCAAGTTCACCATCTTCGACCGTTCCTGGTATGGCCGGGTGCTGGTGGAGCGGGTGGAAGGCTTCTGCAGCCCGGCCGACTGGATGCGTGCCTACAGCGAGATCAACGATTTCGAGGAACAGCTGGTGAATGCCGGCACGGTGGTGGTCAAGTTCTGGCTGGCGATCGACCAGCAGACCCAGCTGGAGCGCTTCGAAGAGCGCGAGCAGATCCCGTTCAAGCGCTACAAGATCACCGAGGACGACTGGCGCAACCGCGACAAGTGGGACGACTATGTCCAGGCGGTGGGTGACATGGTCGACCGCACCAGCACCGAGATTGCACCCTGGACGCTGGTGGAGGCCAACGACAAGCGCTGGGCGCGGGTGAAGGTGTTGCGCACCATCAACCAGGCGCTTGAGGCGGCGTTTGCCAGGGACAAGAAATAATCGAAGTTCCTGTTTGCCTGTGCCGGCCTCTTCGCGGGTGAACCCGCTCCCACAGGAATACCACAGGGCTGAATCTTGTGTGATCCCTGTGGGAGCGGGTTTACCCGCGAAGAGGCCAGAACAGGCAGCATATCTGCCAAGCCATGCCGCAGAAGAATGACCTGATGAATTCTTTTCCCGGCACTTGCCACCGTCCCCGCCCTCCAAGCCCGTAGAATTCAACTACCCCCACCACGGGCTTGATCGAGGATTTTATGCACACCATTACCGGCCGCTGGGGCTATGGCCTGTTCCTGGCACTTCTGACTGCATTGCTCTGGGGCATCCTGCCGATCAAGCTCAAGCAGGTGCTGCAAGTGGTAGACCCGGTCACCGTCACCTGGTACCGCCTGCTGGTTTCCGGTGGCCTGCTGTTTGCCTGGCTGGCCGCCAAGCGCAGGTTGCCCTCCTTGCGCAAACTGGCGCCCAAGGGCAAAGGCCTTGTGGTAGTGGCCGTGCTTTGCCTGATGGGCAACTACGTGCTGTACCTGATCGGCCTCAACCTGCTCAGCCCGGGCACCGCGCAACTGGTCGTGCAGATTGGCCCCGTTCTGTTGCTGGTGGCCAGCGTGTTCGTGTTCCGCGAGCGTTTCAGCCTGGGGCAGGGCGTGGGCCTGCTGATCCTGCTGGCGGGGTTCGGGCTGTTTTTCAACCAGCGTTTGGAAGAGCTGCTGACCTCGCTCGGCACCTATACCACTGGCGTGCTGACCATCCTGCTGGCCACCAGCATCTGGGTGTTCTATGCGCTTAGCCAGAAGCAGTTGCTGACTGTGTGGCATTCGCAGCAGGTAATGATGGTGATCTACCTCAGCTGCGCCGCGCTGCTGACGCCCTGGGTCCAACCGTTGGAGGCGTTGCAGCTGACCCCGGTGCAAGGCTGGCTGTTGCTGGCCTGTTGCCTGAATACCCTGGTGGCCTATGGCGCGTTCGCCGAGGCGCTGGCGCACTGGGAGGCGTCGCGGGTGAGTGCCACGCTGGCGCTGACCCCGCTGGTGACCTTTGTCGCGGTGGCGTTGGCGGCGTTGGTGTGGCCTGAATATGTGCACGCCGAGGACATCAATGCCCTGGGCTATGTGGGGGCGGTGACCGTGGTGCTGGGCTCTGCGTTGGTGGCGCTGGGGCCTTCGCTGGTGGCCGGGTGGCGCGCCCGCAGGGCGCGGTTGGCCCAGGTCTGACAGGCCTGCGCGCTCTTGTGGGAGCGGCCTTGTGTCGCGAAAGGGCTGCAAGGCAGCCCCAGCAATTTCTGCATCAAGGCAGAGATCCTGGGGCCGCTTTGCGGCCCTTTCGCGACACAAGGCCGCTCCCACAATGACCGCGTAATGGCCTGCTGCCCTGGTTAGCCCTTGCCCCCCGGAGCCAGCATGTTCTCCGGCCTCACCCACTGGTCGAACTGCTCATTGGTCAGGTACTTCAACTCCAGTGCCGCCTCGCGCAAGGTCTTGCCTTCGCCATAGGCCTTCTTGGCAATTTCCGCCGCCTTGTCATAGCCAATATGCGGGTTCAGTGCCGTCACCAGCATCAGCCCCCGTTCCAGGTGCGCCGCCATCTGCTCGGCATCCGGCTCGATGCCCGCCACGCAGTGCTGCTGGAAGTTGCGGCAGCCGTCAGCCAGCAATTCGATCGACTGCAGCAGGTTGTGGATGATCACCGGCTTGAACACGTTCAGCTGCAAATGCCCCTGGCTGGCGGCAAAGCCGATCGCCGCGTCGTTGCCCAGTACCTGGCAGGCCAGCATCGACAGCGCTTCGCACTGGGTCGGGTTGACCTTGCCTGGCATGATCGAGCTGCCCGGCTCGTTGGCCGGCAGGCGTACCTCGGCCAGCCCGGCGCGGGGGCCGGAACCCAGCAGGCGCAGGTCGTTGGCGATTTTCATCAGCGCCACGGCCAGGGTCTTCAGGGCGCCGGCCAGGCTGGTCAGCGGCTCGTGGCCGGCGAGGGCAGCGAACTTGTTCGGTGCAGTGACGAACGGCAGGCCGGACAACGCCGCCAGCTCGGCGGCGATGGCTTCGGCAAAACCATGCGGGGCGTTGAGCCCGGTACCCACGGCAGTGCCGCCCTGGGCCAGTTCGCACACCGCCGGCAGGGTGGCGCGGATGGCGCGCTGGGCATAGTCGAGCTGGGCGACGAAGGCCGACACCTCCTGGCCGAAGGTGATCGGCGTGGCGTCCATCATGTGCGTGCGGCCGGTCTTCACCAGCTTGTGGTGGCGTGCCGACAGCTCGGCCAGCCCCGAGGACAGCTCTGCGATGGCCGGCAGCAGCTTGTCGTGCACCGCGTGCGCCGCAGCGATGTGCATGGCGGTGGGGAAGCAGTCGTTGGAACTCTGCGAGCGGTTGACGTGGTCGTTGGGGTGTACGGGTGCCTTGCCGCCACGGCCCTTGCCGGCCAGTTCGTTGGCACGCCCGGCGATCACTTCGTTGACGTTCATGTTGCTCTGGGTGCCGCTGCCGGTCTGCCAGACCACCAGCGGGAACTGGTCGTCATGCTGGCCGCCCAGCACTTCGTCGGCGGCCTGCTCGATCAGCCGGGCGATGTCGGCTGGCAAGTCGCCGTTACGGTCGTTGACGCGGGCCGCGGCCTTCTTGATCAGCGCCAGGGCGTGCAGCACCGCGATGGGCATGCGTTCCTTGCCAATGGCGAAGTTGATCAGCGAACGCTGGGTCTGCGCACCCCAGTAGGCGTCCTCAGGAACTTCGACCGGGCCCAGGCTGTCTGTCTCGATACGGCTCATTCTGTACTCACTCCTGTGTAGTTCGAAATCGCAGTTTAGGCCCTGATTCGACCGAGCGGTTCCGTCGCTCGTCGTGCCACTTGAGCACATCGCCACCACGGCGCAGAATGCTCTACTCTGAGGTACCCGCCTCCCTCTCTTCTGAAGGAAATGCAATGACCCGTCTCCGTGTCCTTTGTGCCGCCGTTGCCCTGGCTTGCGCCAGCGGCCAGGTACTCGCTGCCACCGCCAGCCACAACGCTGCTGCCGAGAAATTCCTGACCCTGGCCAACGCCGACAAGCTGGGCACCCCGGTGTACATGCAGGTCCAGCAGATGTTCGCCCAGCGTTTCGCCCAGACCAAGGCCCCGACCACCAAGCAGGCGGTGCTGGAAAGCTACCAGGCCAAGGCCAACGCCGCGCTGGACAACGCCATCGGCTGGAACAAGCTGAAGCCGAAGATGGTCGACCTGTACACCCAGACCTTCACCGAGCAGGAGCTCAAGGACCTGGTCAAGTTCTACGAATCGCCGCTGGGCAAGAAAGTGCTGCGCGAAATGCCCAAGGTCACCCAGCAGTCGGCCCAGCTGACCCAGCAGAGCCTGGAGCCAGCGGTACCGGTGGTGAACAAGCTGCTGGACGACATGACCAAGGAGCTGGACCCGAACGCTGGCAAGGCCGCCGCCCCGGCGAAGAAGTGAGTACGCCGCGATGACCATGCAACAGCGTATCGAACAGCAGCTGGCCGCCCTGGCGCCGCAACACCTGCAAGTGCTCAACGAAAGCCACATGCACAGTCGTGGTCAGGAGACCCACTACAAGGCAGTGATCGTCAGCGAGCAGTTTGCCGGGTTGAACAGCGTCAAGCGCCACCAGAAGGTGTACGCCACCATGGGTGAGCTGATGGGCGAGATCCATGCCCTGGCCATCCACACCTACACCGCCGAAGAGTGGGCCAAGGTCGGCGTTGCACCGGCCTCGCCGGTGTGCGCGGGCGGCGGGCACTGAAACCTTGCTGTTGTTCTGGTAGAATCCGCAACATCCCAAAAGGGGGCTGCTGTGCAGCCCATCGCCGGCAAGCCGGCTCCCACAGGTAAAGCGCCCTTCTTGAGTGTGGCGCAATACCTGTGGGAGCTGGCTTGCCGGCGATGGGGCGCGCAGCGGCCCCCTGTTTCTTGTGTAACCCGGTCCGCCCCTTACGAGGGCAACCACTGGAGATCCTGCTTCATGTCCCAACCCATCGTCGTCGCGGCGCTGTACAAGTTCGTCACCCTGGAAGACTACGTCGAGCTGCGCGAGCCGCTGCTCAAGACCATGCTCGACAACAACGTCAAGGGCACCCTGCTGCTGGCCCACGAGGGCATCAACGGCACCGTGTCGGCCACCCGCGAAGGCATCGACGGCCTGCTGGCCTGGCTGCGCAACGACCCGCGCCTGGCCGATGTCGACCACAAGGAATCGTACTGCGACGAACAGCCGTTCTACCGCACCAAGGTCAAGCTCAAGAAAGAGATCGTCACCCTCGGCGTACCTGGCGTGGACCCGAACCAGGCGGTCGGTACCTACGTCGAGCCCAAGGACTGGAACGCGCTGATCAGCGACCCGGAAGTGCTGCTGATCGACACCCGCAACGACTACGAAGTGGCCATCGGTACCTTCAAGGGCGCCATCGACCCGAAGACCGAAACCTTCCGCGAGTTCCCCGACTACATCAAGGCCAACTTCGACCCCAGCAAGCACAAGAAGGTTGCCATGTTCTGCACCGGTGGTATCCGTTGCGAAAAAGCCTCCAGCTACATGCTCGGTGAAGGCTTCGAGGCGGTCTATCATCTTAAGGGCGGCATCCTGAAATACTTCGAGGAAGTGCCTCAGGAAGAAAGCCTGTGGGACGGCGACTGCTTCGTCTTCGACAACCGCGTCACGGTGCGCCATGACCTGAGCGAAGGCGAGTACGACCAGTGCCACGCCTGCCGCCACCCGATCAATGCAGAGGAGCGCGCGTCCGAACACTATTCGCCAGGGGTCAGCTGCCCGCATTGCTGGGACACCCTGAGCGAGAAGACCCGGCGCAGCGCCATCGACCGGCAGAAGCAGATCGAGCTGGCCAAGGCGCGCAACCTGCCGCACCCGATCGGTTACAACTACAAAGCCGAGGCTTGATGCATGTCTGCACGCCTGATCTATGTGATGGACCCGATGTGCTCCTGGTGCTGGGGTTTCGCACCCGTGGCCGCGGCCCTGATCGCCCAGGCGCGTGACGCAGGCGTGCCCACCCGCCTGGTGCCGGGCGGGCTGCGTACCGGCGGCAGTGCCCTGGACAGCTCTACCCGCAAGTACATCCTCGAACACTGGCAGGCGGTGGCCGATGCCACCGGCCAACCGTTCCGCTTCGAGGGGGCCATGCCCGACGGCTTCGTCTACGACACCGAGCCGGCCTGCCGTGCCCTGGTCACCGCCCGCGAACTGGACGCCGAGCGCGTCTGGCCGCTGCTGGCGCTGATCCAGCGCTCGTTCTACGAGCAAGGCGTGGACGTTACCGTTGCACCGCATCTGGTCGACCTGGCCGAACAGGCAGGCTTCGACCGTGCCGTGTTCGCCGAGGCCTTCGCCCGTGCCGATACCCGCGCCGCCACTGCAGCCGATTTCAGCTGGGCCCAGGACCTGGGCATCGCCGGTTTCCCGACCTTGCTTGCCGAACGCAATGGCCAACTGGCCCTGCTGACCAACGGCTACCAGCCGCTGGATCGCCTGCAACCCTTGCTCGGCCGCTGGCTGCAGCAGGCCGCCTGTGCTTGATGTGCCTGGGTCACCCGACCCGGTACCGGGCAAACCTCACACTGTGGCCGATCGATTGAGCTGGGCGGAAATCCGCCGCCTGGCCCTGCATCACAAGAAAAACCTCTGGTCCGCCAACCTCATCGCCGTATTGGCTGCCTGTTGCAGCGTGCCTATCCCGCTGCTGCTGCCGCTGCTGGTGGACGAAGTGCTGCTGGGCCATGGCGATGCCGCGCTGAAGTGGATGAACCACCTGCTGCCGTCCAGTTGGCAGGTGGCCGCGGGCTACATCGGCCTGATGCTGCTGCTGACCCTGTGCCTGCGCCTGGCCGCCCTGGCGTTCAACGTGATCCAGGCCAAGCTGTTCGCCGGCCTGGCCAAGGACATCGTCTACCGCCTGCGCATTCGGCTGATCGAGCGGCTCAAGCGCATCTCGCTGAAGGAATACGAAAGCCTGGGCAGCGGCACGGTGACCACCCACCTGGTCACCGACCTGGACACCCTCGACAAGTTCGTCGGCGAAACCCTTAGCCGCTTCCTGGTGGCCATGCTGACCCTGACCGGCACGGCGGCCATCCTGATCTGGATGCACTGGCAGCTGGCCTTGCTGATCTTGCTGTTCAACCCGCTGGTGATCTACTTCACCGTGCAGCTGGGCAAGCGCGTCAAGCACCTGAAAAAGCTCGAGAACGACAGCACCGCACGGTTTACCCAGGCGCTGGCGGAAACCCTCGACGCCATTCAGGAAATCCGCGCCGGCAACCGTCAGGGCTACTTCCTCGGTCGCCTTGGCCTGCGCGCCCGCGAAGTGCGGGACTACGCCGTGGATTCGCAGTGGAAGAGCGATGCCAGCGGCCGCGCCAGTGGCCTGCTGTTCCAGTTCGGCATCGATATCTTCCGCGCCGCGGCCATGCTCACCGTGCTGTTCTCCGACCTGTCGATCGGCCAGATGCTGGCGGTGTTCAGCTACCTGTGGTTCATGATCGGCCCGGTGGAGCAGCTGCTCAACCTGCAATACGCCTACTACGCCGCCGGTGGTGCGCTGAGCCGCCTCAACGAGCTGCTGGCACGTGACGACGAGCCGCAGTACCCGGCTGCCAGCGACCCGTTCGCCGGCCGCGAGACGGTGGGCATCGAAGTGCGCGACCTGCGCTTTGCCTATGCCGACGAGCCGGTGCTCGAGCACCTCGACCTGTCCATCGCCCCGGGCGAGAAGGTGGCGATCGTCGGCGCCAGCGGTGGTGGCAAGAGCACCTTGGTGCAGCTGTTGCTGGGCCTCTACAGCGCCCAGGCCGGCACCATCCGCTTTGGCGGTGCCAGCCTGCAGGAAATCGGCCTGGAAACCCTGCGTGAAAACGTCGCGGTGGTATTGCAGCACCCGTCGTTGTTCAACGACACCGTGCGCGCCAACCTGACCATGGGCCGTGACTGCAGTGACGAGGCCTGCTGGCAGGCGCTGCGCATTGCCCAGCTGGATGCCACCATCGCCGCGTTGCCGCAGGGCCTTGACAGTGTGGTGGGGCGCTCCGGCGTGCGCTTGTCCGGTGGCCAGCGCCAGCGCCTGGCCATTGCCCGCATGGTGCTGGCCGAACCCAAGGTGGTGATCCTCGACGAAGCCACCTCGGCCCTGGATGCCGCCACCGAATACAACCTGCACCAGGCCCTGGCGCGCTTCCTCAGCGGCCGCACCACACTGATCATCGCCCACCGCCTGTCGGCGGTGAAACAGGCCGACCGGGTGCTGGTGTTCGACGGCGGGCACGTGGCCGAGGATGGCGACCATCAGCAGCTGATTGCCGAGGGTGGGTTGTATGCCAAGTTGTATGGGCACCTGCAGCAGAGCTGAATTTGTGGCAGCCTGTGCGGGCCCTATCGCCGGCAAGCCAGCTCCCACAGGATTACCACAGGCCTGAGCATTGTGGGGTACCTGTGGGAGCTGGCTTGCCGGCGATAGGGCCGGGAAGGCCGTGCGAAAATCCCCAGGTTCCCTGTCATAAAAAACCCAACCGCCGGGATGGCAAATGGCCTACGCTGTGCTTGTCTGGGTTGATTTGCGCCTTATCTGCTCTGTGACAGGGACTCCATGAAGGGACATCGCACTCTAGAAGCGCCAAAGTTGCTCGGCATCACCTGGCCCTTCATCGCCGTTGTGGTCTTCCAGGTAGCCTTGGGCAGCCTCAGCCTTTATACGCTCTCGGCCGTGCGTGCCTATGTCGCGGGCGAAAGCCTTTGGTCCAAGGCGCAGAAAGACGCCATCTACTACCTCAACCTGTACGCCGAAACCCGCGACGACAGCACCTACCATCGCTATCGCCAGGCCATCACCGTGCCCCAGGGCGACCACCAGCTGCGCGAAGTGCTGGACCAGCCCAGCCCCGACCTGAACGCCGCGCGCCAGGCCGTGCTGCAAGGCGGCAACCACCCCGACGATGTCGAGCGGATCATCTGGTTCTACCGCAACTTTCGCAACGTCAGCTACATGCAGACGGCCATCGACTACTGGGACATCGGCGACGACTACCTGGGCAAGCTGGATATGCTGGCCATGGAAATGCGCAGCAGCTTCGCCGCTGGCCCGGTCGACGCCCGCACGGTCAGCGACTGGAAGGCGCGCATCGTCACCATCAACGAAGGGGTAACCCCGGCCGCCAAGGCGTTCAGCGATGCCTTGGGCGAGGGCTCGCGCATGTTGCTGCGGGTGCTGCTGATCACCAACCTGCTGACCGCGATGTTCCTGATTGCCATTGCCTGGCGCCGCTCCAGCAAGCTGTTGGCCCAGCGCCAGGCCTTTGCCAGCGCCCTGCAGGAAGAAAAGGAGCGGGCGCAGATCACCCTGCAGGCCATTGGTGATGCGGTGATTACCGCTGACGTGGAGGGCAGTATCGGCTACATGAACCCCGCCGCCGAGCAACTGACCCACTGGCAGGCCGGCCATGCCCAGGGCCTGCCGCTGTCGGCGCTGTTCAGCCTGGTGGACGAGCAGGCCGAGGAAGACGGCCGTAGCCTGGTCGAACAGGTGCTCAGCGGCAGCCTCAAGGGTGGCGCCGAACATGCCCGGCTGATCCAGCGCCTGGACGGTAGCACCGTGTCGGTCAACCTGGTCGGTTCGCCGATCGTCAATGACGGCCAGGTCAGCGGCATCGTGCTGGTGCTGCACGACATGACCCAGGAGCGCCAGTACATCGCCAACCTGTCCTGGCAGGCGACCCACGACGCCCTGACCGGCCTGGCCAACCGCCGCGAGTTCGAATACCGCCTGGAGCAGGCGCTCAATGACCTGGCGCGCCAGGCCGGGCGGCATTCGCTGATGTTCCTCGACCTCGACCAGTTCAAGCTGGTCAACGATACCTGCGGGCATGCTGCTGGCGACGAGCTGCTGCGGCACATCTGTGCCGTGCTGCAGTCCGGCCTGCGCGAAGGCGACACCCTGGCCCGGCTGGGGGGTGACGAATTCGGCGTGCTGCTGGAAAACTGCCCGCCCGACCAGGCCGAGCGCATTGCCGAGCAGCTGCGCCAGCTGGTGCAGAGCCTGCATTTCGTTTGGAAAGGGCGGCCGTTCGTCACCACCGTCAGTGTCGGCCTGGTGCACATGGCCCAGTCCCCCGGCACCCTCGAAACCTCGCTGCGTGCCGCCGACATGGCCTGCTACATGGCCAAGGAAAAAGGCCGTAACCGCGTGCAGGTGTACCATGCCGACGACAGCGAGCTGTCCATGCGCTTTGGCGAAATGGCCTGGATCCAGCGCTTGCACGTGGCCCTGGAAGAAAACCGCTTCTGCCTGTACGCCCAGGAAATCGCCCCGCTGAAAACCTTCGAAGGCCCCGGCCATATCGAGATCCTGCTACGCCTGCACGACGAAAGCGGGCGTACCATCCTGCCCAGCAGCTTCATCCCGGCGGCCGAGCGCTACGGCCTGATGACCGCGCTGGACCGCTGGGTGGTGCGCAATGTGTTCCTGGTCATCCGCCAGTGCCTGGACGAAGGGCGCGAGGGGCCGCTGTCGATCTGTGCGATCAACCTGTCGGGGTCGAGCATTGGCGATGACAAGTTCCTCGAATACCTGCAACGCCTGTTCGTCGAATACGCCATTCCGCCGCGGATGATCTGTTTCGAAATCACCGAAACCAGCGCCATAGCCAACCTTGGCAGCGCCATCCGCTTCATCAACGAATTGAAGGGGCTGGGTTGTCGCTTCTCGCTCGATGATTTCTGCGCCGGCATGTCGTCGTTCGCCTATCTCAAGCATTTGCCCGTGGATTACCTGAAGATCGACGGAAGTTTCGTCAAGGACATGCTCGACGACCCGGTCAACCGGGCCATGGTCGAGGTCATCAACCACATCGGTCATGTAATGGGCAAGCGCACCATTGCCGAATTCGTCGAAACACCCTTGATCGAGCAGGCCTTGCAGGAAATTGGCGTGGATTACGCCCAGGGCTACCTCATCGAACGCCCCCAGGTGTTCACCTGTGACAGTCTGCAGCGCCAACGGATCGCCGCCCGGCCTCTGTTGCAGCGGGCACCTGGCACGTTTCGCTAGCTAGAAATCACAAGGATCAAGGAGCTGAAAGTGATTGACGCATTCGTTCGTATCGGGCCTTTGATGGATCCCGCCAGCTACCCCCAATGGGCCCAGCAAATGATTGAAGACTGCCGCGAGAGCAAGCGCCGGGTAGTCGAGCATGAGTTCTACGCGCGCCTGCGCGACGGCCAGCTGAAGCAATCGACCATTCGCCAGTACCTGATCGGTGGCTGGCCGGTGGTGGAGCAGTTTTCGCTGTACATGGCTCACAACCTGACCAAGACCCGCTATGGCCGTCATCAGGGCGAAGACATGGCGCGGCGCTGGCTGATGCGCAACATCCGTGTCGAGCTCAACCACGCCGACTACTGGGTGAACTGGTGCCAGGCGCATGGCGTGCACCTGCACGAGCTGCAGGCCCAGGATGTGCCGCCAGAGCTGAACGGCCTGAATGACTGGTGCTGGCGCGTGTGCGCCACCGAGAACCTGGCCATTTCCATGGCGGCGACCAACTACGCCATCGAAGGTGCGACCGGTGAATGGTCGGCGGTGGTGTGCTCCACCGACACCTATGCGCTGGGCTTCCCGGAGGATCAGCGCAAGCGGGCGATGAAGTGGCTGAAGATGCATGCCCAGTATGACGACGCGCACCCGTGGGAGGCGCTGGAGATCATCTGCACCCTGGCCGGCGAGAACCCGACCCTGGGGCTGCGCAATGAACTGCGCAAGGCGATTTGCAAGAGTTATGACTGCATGTACCTGTTCCTGGAGCGGTGCATGCAGCTGGAAGGGCGCCAGCAGGGGCGCATGCGCCCGGTGTTGGCAGCGGGCTGATCGCTCTCCAGTCCCGGCCTCTTCGCGGGTAAACCCGCTCCCACAAGTACTGCGCTGCCCTCATGGGCGGTGAATAACCCTGTGGGAGCGGGTTCACCCGCGAAAGGGCCGGTACAGGCAAAAGCCTTACTGGGCGTTGAATGCCTGCCCATTCACCCCTTTGCTGTCGGGCCCCATCAGGTACAGGTACACCGGCATGATCTCTTCCGGCAGCGGGTTGTTCTGCGGGTTTTCGCTAGGGTAGGCCTGCGCCCGCATCGCCGTGCGCGTGGCACCCGGGTTGATGCTGTTGGAGCGCACCGGTGCCACCCCTTCCAGTTCATCGGCCAGGGTTTGCATCAGGCCCTCGGTGGCGAACTTGGACACGCCATAGGCGCCCCAGTAGGCCCGGCCCTTGCGCCCGACGCTGCTGCTGGTGAACACCACCGAAGCGTCTTCCGACAGCTTCAGCAGTGGCAGCAGGGTGCTGGTGAGCATGAAGGTGGCATCGACGTTGATGTGCATCACGCGCATGAAGTTGTCACCCGACAGCTGCTCCAGCGGCGTGCGCGGGCCGATGATCGAAGCGTTGTTCAGCAGGCCGTCGAGGCGACCGAACTGGTCTTCGATCATCACCGCCAGTTCGTCGTACTGGTGGGGCAGGGCGGTTTCCAGGTTGAACGGGATCACCACCGGTTGCGGGTGCCCGGCGGCTTCGATCTGGTCGTAGACCTCGTTCAGGTTGGCCTCGGTCTTGCCCAGCAGCAGCACAGTGGCGCCCAGCGCAGCGTAGGCCTTGGCGGCAGCGGCGCCGATGCCGCGGCCGGCACCGGTAACCAGGATGACCCGGCCTTGCAGCAGGTCGGGGCGGGCGGTGTAGTCGAACATGGTAGGTCCTTCGAGTTCGTTGGCGCGGCACCGTCCCCTGTGGGAGCGGGTTTACCCGCGAATGCGTACTATCAGACGCCGGTGTCGCCTGGGCTGGCGCATTCGCGGGTGAACCCGCTCCCACAGGGGCTGTGCTGCGGTCTAGAGGGGGTTCAGCAGCCGCACAGCGCGCTGTCGATCACTTTGCGCAGTTCCAGCGGGTGGTCCACCACCACATCGGCGCCCCAGTTGTTGGGGTTGTCCTCTGGATGAATATAGCCGTAGCGCACCGCCGCCGTGCGGGTGCCGGCGTCGCGGCCAGACTCGATGTCGCGCAGGTCGTCGCCGACGAACAGCACGCTGGCCGGGTCCAGGCCGAGGGTCTTGCAGGCGAGGATCAGCGGCTCGGGGTCGGGCTTGCTGTTCTTGACATGGTCCGGGCAGATCAGCAGCGCCGAACGCTCGGCCAGGCCCAGTTGCTGCATGATCGGCTCGGCGAAGCGCACCGGCTTGTTGGTGACCACGCCCCACAGCAGGTTGCCTTTCTCGATGTCGGCCAGCAGCTCGGCCATGCCGTCGAACAGCTTGCTGTGCACCGCGCAGTCGCGCTGGTAGCGCTCGAGGAACTCCAGGCGCAGGGCCTCGAAGCCTTCGGCCTCCGGGCTGATGGCGAAGGTCGCGGCGACCATCGCCCGGGCGCCGCCGGAGATCACGTCGCGGATCAGCTTGTCATCGACGGCCGGCAGGCCGCGCTCGGCGAGCATGGCCTGGCAGATGGCGATGAAGTCCGGCGCCGTGTCGAGCAAGGTGCCGTCCATGTCGAAGAGTACTGCTTGCAAACGCATGCTTATTCCTCGCGCAGGGTCTGGATCATGTAGTTGACGTCGACGTCGCTGCTGAGCTTGTAGTGCTTGGTCAGCGGGTTGTAGGTCAGGCCGATGATGTCCTTCACCTGCAGGCCGGCAACGCGGCTCCAGGCGCCCAGCTCGGACGGGCGGATGAACTTCTTGAAGTCGTGGGTGCCGCGCGGCAGCATCTTCAGGATGTACTCGGCGCCGACGATGGCCAGCAGGTAGGCCTTGGGGTTGCGGTTGATGGTGGAGAAGAACACCTGGCCGCCAGGCTTGACCATGCGGTAGCAGGCGCGGATGACCGAAGACGGGTCGGGCACGTGCTCGAGCATTTCCAGGCAGGTGACCACGTCGAACTGTTCAGGCATTTCCTCGGCCAGGGCTTCGGCGGTGATCTGCCGGTATTCCACCTGCACGCCCGACTCCAGCTGGTGCAGCTGGGCCACGGCCAGTGGCGCTTCGCCCATGTCGATGCCGGTGACCGTGGCGCCGCGCAGGGCCATCGCCTCACTGAGGATGCCGCCGCCGCAACCCACGTCCAGCACTTTCTTGCCGGCGAGGCTGGCGCGCTCGTCGATCCAGTTGACGCGCAGCGGGTTGATTTCGTGCAGCGGCTTGAACTCGCTTTCGCGGTCCCACCAGCGGTGGGCCAGCGCTTCGAACTTGGCGATTTCGGCGCGGTCGACGTTGCTCATTAGAACAGTCCTCTGAAACTTCGCAAAATTGCGCCGGAGTATACCCGAGCGCTCGGCCCCGAGGGTCGCTATAATCGCCGGCTTTTGATATCCGAACGACGGGGAGAGGCGATGCGCGAGCGACTTTTGGCGGCGGAGAAGGTGACCGGGATCCGCTGGCAGGGCGGCGTCTTGCACCTGCTCGACCAACGCCTGCTGCCGTCGGAAGAGCGCTGGCTGGCCTGCGACAATGTCGCGCAGGTGGCGGCGGCGATCCGCGACATGGCCGTGCGCGGCGCCTCGGCCATCGGCATTGCCGCGGCCTATGGCCTGGTGCTGGCCCTGGAAGAGCGGCTGGCCGAGGGTGGCGATTGGGAAATGGACCTGGAAGAAGACTTCCTTGTCCTGGCTGAAGCGCGCCCTACCGCCGCCAACCTGTTCTGGGCGCTGAACCGCATGCGTGAGCGCCTGCAGCGCCTGCGTCCGGACGAAGGCGTGCTGGCGGCGCTGGAGGCCGAAGCGGTGGCCATCCACGAAAGCGACCGCGAAGCCAACCTGACCATGGCCCAGCACGGTATCGAGCTGATCCGCCGCCACCAGGGCAACGCCCAGACCCTGCTCACCTACGGCAACGCCGGCGCCCTGGCCTGTGGTGGTTTCGGCACCGCGCTGGGGGTGATCCGCGCCGGTTACCTGGAGGGCATGGTCGAGCGTGTATACGCCGGCGAGACCCGCCCCTGGCTGCATGGCTCGCGCCTGACTGCCTGGGAACTGGCCAACGAAGGCATCCCGGTGACCCTGTGCGCCGACTCGGCGCTGGCCCACCTGATGAAGAGCAAGGGCATCACCTGGGTGGTGGTGGGCGCGGACTGCATCGCCGCCAACGGCGACGTGGCCAGCAAGATCGGCACCTATCAGCTGGCGGTCAGTGCCATGCACCACGGCGTACGTTTCATGGTGGTGGCGCCGAGCACCAGCATCGACCTGAACCTGGCCACGGGCGAGGACATCCCGCTGGAAGAGCGCGCTGCCGACGAGCTGCTGGACATTGGCGGCACCCGCGTGGCGCCGGATGTCGAGGTGTTCAACCCGGTGTTCGACGTGACCCCGGCCGACCTGATCGACGTGATCGTGACCGAGCGCGGCATCGTCGAGCGGCCGGATGCCGCCAAGCTGGCACAATTGATCTGCCGCAAGCGCCTGCACTGATATTCGTAGTGCCTGTGCCGGCCTCTTCGCGGGTAAACCCGCTCCCACAGGGATAGCACAAGGCCTGAGGGCGGTGGTGTACCTGTGGGAGCGGGTTTACCCGCGAAGAGGCCGGCACAGGCTACAAAAAATCCAGATTCAACCTCGTGTGAGGCCACCTGCCACATCTCCCCACCGCCCCTGCCTTTGTGATAACATCCGGCAGTTTCCAAGACCGCCCACCACGGCGGCCTTCATTGCGCAGATCCATGGCACAACTCATTGATTTGTCGTAAGTCGTCGCACCCTTATGCGCTGCGGCGGCGAGCTTCGTTCGGCCCTTGATGGAGCTGCGAAGTTTCACCAGAAAAAGGAATCAGGCTTCTCATGGGCGAACTGGCCAAAGAAATCCTCCCGGTCAATATCGAAGACGAACTGAGACAGTCTTACCTCGACTACGCGATGAGCGTGATTGTCGGGCGAGCGCTGCCCGATGCGCGTGACGGCTTGAAGCCCGTGCATCGTCGCGTTCTCTATGCGATGAGCGAACTGGGCAACGACTGGAACAAGCCGTACAAGAAATCCGCCCGTGTGGTCGGTGACGTGATCGGTAAGTACCACCCGCACGGCGACACCGCGGTCTACGACACCATCGTGCGTATGGCCCAGCCGTTCTCGCTGCGCTACCTGCTGGTCGACGGCCAGGGCAACTTCGGTTCGGTGGACGGCGACAACGCCGCAGCCATGCGATACACCGAAGTGCGCATGGCCAAGCTGGCCCACGAGCTGCTGGCCGACCTGCACAAGGAGACCGTCGACTGGGTGCCCAACTACGACGGCACCGAGCAGATCCCGGCGGTCATGCCGACCCGTATTCCCAACCTGCTGGTCAACGGTTCCAGCGGTATTGCCGTGGGCATGGCGACCAACATCCCGCCGCACAACCTCGGCGAGGTCATCGATGGCTGCCTGGCACTCATCGACAACCCCGAAGTCACCATCGATGAGCTGATGCAGCACATCCCTGGCCCGGACTTCCCGACTGCCGGCCTGATCAACGGCCGCCAGGGCATCATCGAGGCCTATCGTACCGGCCGTGGTCGCATCTACATGCGTGCCCGCTCCGAGATCGAAGACATCGACAAGGTCGGTGGCCGTCAGCAGATCGTGGTTACCGAGCTGCCGTACCAGCTGAACAAGGCTCGCCTGATCGAGAAGATCGCCGAGCTGGTCAAAGAGAAGAAGATCGAAGGCATCACCGAGCTGCGCGACGAATCCGACAAGGACGGCATGCGCATCGTCATCGAGCTGCGTCGCGGCGAGGTGCCGGAGGTGGTGCTCAACAACCTCTACCAGCAAACCCAGCTGCAGAGCGTATTCGGCATCAACGTGGTGGCCCTGGTCGACGGCCGTCCGCGCCTGCTCAACCTCAAGGACCTGCTCGAAGCGTTCGTGCGTCACCGCCGTGAAGTGGTGACCCGCCGTACCGTGTTCGAGCTGCGCAAGGCCCGCGAACGCGGCCATATCCTCGAAGGCCAGGCGGTCGCGCTGTCCAACATCGACCCGGTCATCGCCCTGATCAAGGCCTCGCCGACCCCGTCCGAAGCCAAGGAAGCCCTGGTCTCCACTGCCTGGGAATCCAGTGCCGTGCAGGTCATGGTCGAGCGCGCCGGCGCCGATTCCTGCCGCCCCGAGGACCTGCCGGAGCAGTACGGCCTGCGTGAAGGCAAGTACTACCTGTCGCCGGAACAGGCCCAGGCCATTCTCGACCTGCGCCTGCACCGCCTGACCGGCCTCGAGCACGAGAAGCTGCTGGCCGAGTACCAGGAAATCCTCGAGCAGATCGGCGAACTTATCCGCATCCTCAGCAGCGCCGAGCGCCTGATGGAAGTGATCCGCGAAGAGCTGGAAGCCATCCGCGCCGAATATGGCGATGCCCGCCGTACCGAAATCCTCGATGCGCGCCACGACCTCAACTACGGCGACATGATCCCGGAAGAAGAGCGCGTGGTGACCATCTCCCACGGCGGCTACGCCAAGACCCAGCCGCTGTCCGCCTACCAGGCCCAGCGCCGTGGCGGCAAAGGCAAGTCGGCTACCGGGGTGAAGGACGAGGACTACGTCGAGCACCTGCTGGTTGCCAACAGCCATGCCACCCTGCTGCTGTTCTCCAGCAAGGGCAAGGTGTACTGGCTGAAGACCTACGACATCCCTGAAGCGTCCCGCGCCGCCCGCGGTCGCCCGCTGGTCAACCTGTTGCCGCTGGAGGAAGGTGAGCGCATCACCGCCATGCTGCAGATCGACCTCGAGGCCCTGCAGCAGAACGCTGACGCCGACGAAGAGCTGGAGGACGCGGAAGACACCGTGCTCGAAGGCGAAGTGGTCGAGGCCGAGGAAGTGGACGAGGAAGACGGCGACACCCCTGAGTGGGTAGCCGAGCCGACCGGCGCCTACATCTTCATGGCCACTGCTTCGGGTACCGTGAAGAAGACCCCGCTGGTGCAGTTCGCCCGTCCGCGCTCCAACGGCCTGATCGCCCTGAAGCTGAAGGAAGGTGACACCCTGATCGCCGCGGCCATCACCGACGGTGCCAAGGAAGTCATGATGTTCTCCGACGCCGGCAAGGTGATCCGATTCGCTGAAAGCGTGGTGCGCGAGATGGGCCGTAACGCCCGTGGCGTGCGCGGCATGAAGCTGGGCAAGGGCCAGCAGATCATCTCCATGCTGATCCCGGAATCCGGCGCGCAGATCCTCACCGCCTCCGAGCGTGGCTTCGGCAAGCGCACCCCGCTGTCCAAGTTCCCGCGTCGCGGCCGTGGTGGCCAGGGCGTGATCGCCATGGGTACCAAGGGGCGCAACGGCCTGCTGATCGGCGCCATCCAGGTGCAGGAAGGCGAAGAGATCATGCTGATCTCCGACCAGGGCACGCTGGTGCGTACCCGCGTTGGCGAAGTGTCCAGCCTGGGCCGTAACACTCAGGGCGTGACCTTGATCAAGCTGGCTGCCGACGAGACGCTGGTGGGCCTGGAGCGCATCCAGGAGCCTTCCGAGGACGAACTCGATGATGTGATCGAGACGGACGAAGAGGGCGTCGAGGCTGAAGCGCCAGACAACGAAGAAGCTGCTGGTGCCGAAGAGGCCCCGCAGGAGTAAGCAAGCGTAAAACCCGAACGGGGCGACCAAGGTCGCCCCGTTTGACTGATCAGGCCAGGTCATCGTGGCCGCTGTGCGGCCCATCGCCGGCAAGCCGGGCTCCCACAGGTTCAGCGCGAGCTTCGAGGGTTGCGCGGCCCTTGTGGGAGCTGGCTTGCCGGCGATGGCCTGCAAGGCAGGCCCATGACAGGCGACACAGTTTTAGTTGGTCAGCACCGAATTACGATTTTGTACCATTTGGCAGAGCGAGAGTGGATGTGAGCAAACGAGCCTTTAACTTCTGCGCAGGCCCTGCCGCGCTTCCTGACGCTGTTCTGCAGCGCGCCCAGGCCGAGATGCTGGATTGGCGTGGCAAGGGCTTGTCGGTGATGGAAATGAGCCATCGCAGCGATGATTACGTGGCCATCGCCGAAAAGGCCGAGCAGGACCTGCGTGACCTGCTGTCCGTCCCCTCCAACTACAAGGTGCTGTTCCTGCAGGGCGGCGCCAGCCAGCAGTTCGCCGAAATCCCGCTGAACCTGCTGCCGGAAAACGGCACCGCCGACTACATCGAAACCGGCATCTGGTCGAAAAAGGCCATCGAGGAAGGGCGCCGCTTCGGCAACGTCAACGTCGCCGCCAGCGCCAAGCCCTACGATTACCTGGCCATCCCGGGCCAGAACGACTGGAAGCTGACCAAGAACGCTGCCTACGTGCACTATGCGTCCAACGAGACCATTGGTGGCCTGCAGTTCGACTGGGTACCGGAAACCGGTGACGTACCGCTGGTGGTCGACATGTCGTCCGACATTCTCTCGCGCCCGATCGACGTGTCGCAGTACGGCCTGATCTACGCTGGCGCGCAGAAGAACATCGGCCCGAGCGGCCTGGTCGTGGTGATCGTGCGCGAAGACCTGCTGGGCCGCGCCCGCAGCAGCTGCCCGACCATGCTCGACTACAAGGTCTCGGCCGACAACGGCTCGATGTACAACACCCCGGCCACCTACTCCTGGTACCTCTCGGGCCTGGTGTTCGAATGGCTGAAAGAGCAGGGTGGCGTCGATGCCATGGAGCAGCGCAACCGCGCCAAGAAAGACCGCCTGTACGGTTTCATCGACAGCAGCGAGTTCTACACCAACCCTATCAGCCACAACGCCCGTTCGTGGATGAACGTGCCGTTCCGTCTGGCTGACGAGCGCCTGGACAAGGCCTTCCTCGCCGGCGCCGATGCCCGTGGCCTGCTCAACCTCAAGGGCCACCGTTCGGTAGGCGGCATGCGTGCCTCCATCTACAACGCCCTGGGCCTTGAAGCAGTCGAAGCCCTGGTGGCCTACATGACCGAATTCGAGAAGGAGCACGGCTGATGTCCGAGCACGAACTGAAGGCGCTGCGCGTTCGCATCGACAGCCTCGACGAGAAGATCCTCGAGCTGATCAGCGAGCGCGCCCGTTGCGCCCAGGAAGTGGCCAAGGTCAAGACCGCCTCGCTGGCGGAAGGCGAAAAGCCGGTGTTCTACCGCCCCGAGCGTGAAGCAGCCGTGCTCAAGCGCGTGATGGAGCGCAACAAGGGCCCGCTGGACAACGAAGAGATGGCGCGGCTGTTCCGCGAAATCATGTCGTCGTGCCTGGCCCTGGAAGAGCCGCTGAAAATCGCCTACCTCGGCCCTGAAGGCACCTTCACCCAGGCAGCGGCCATGAAGCACTTCGGCCACGCGGTGATCAGCCGGCCGATGGCGGCCATCGACGAAGTGTTCCGCGAAGTGGCGGCCGGTGCCGTCAACTTCGGCGTGGTGCCGGTGGAAAACTCCACCGAAGGCGCGGTCAGCCACACCCTGGACAGCTTCCTCGAGCACGACATGGTGATTTGCGGCGAGGTCGAGCTGCGCATCCACCACCACCTGCTGGTGGGCGAGAACACCAAGACCGACAGCATCACCCGTATCTACTCCCACGCCCAGTCGCTGGCCCAGTGCCGCAAGTGGCTGGACGCGCACTACCCGAACGTGGAGCGCGTGGCCGTGTCGAGCAATGCCGAGGCGGCCAAGCGGGTCAAGGGCGAGTGGAATTCGGCGGCGATCGCCGGCGATATGGCGGCCAACCTGTACGGTTTGACTCGCCTGGCCGAAAAGATCGAAGACCGCCCGGACAACTCCACGCGCTTCCTGATGATCGGCAACCAGGAAGTGCCGCCGACCGGCGACGACAAGACCTCGATTATCGTTTCGATGAGCAACAAGCCGGGTGCCTTGCACGAGCTGCTGGTACCGTTCCACCAGAACGGCATCGACCTGACTCGCATCGAGACCCGCCCATCGCGCAGCGGCAAGTGGACCTACGTGTTCTTCATCGACTTCGTCGGCCACCACCGCGACCCGCTGATCAAGGCGGTGCTCGAGCAGATCAGCCAGGAGGCTGTGGCGCTGAAGGTGCTGGGTTCGTATCCGAAGGCGGTGCTTTGATCGAAGATTGCCGGGGCCGCTGTGCGGCCCATCGCCGGCAAGCCGGCTCCCACAGGTACAGCACAAGCCTCCAGGTGTGCGCGGTCTCTGTGGGAGCTGGCTTGCCGGCGATGGGCTGCAAGGCAGCCCCGATGGGCCTCACAGGCTGTCTAGATTTCTGAACAGGGTTCGCACCAGTGGTAAAAGCAGTAACAACCAAACCCGCGCCAATCATCAACCGCCTGGTCGTGGTCGGCCTCGGCCTGATCGGTGGCTCCTTCGCCAAGGGCCTGCGTGAAAGCGGCCTGTGCCGCGAAGTGGTCGGTGTCGACCTGGACGCGCCCTCGCGCAAGCAGGCCGTGGCCCTGGGCGTGGTCGACCGCTGCGAGGAAGACCTTGCCGCCGCCTGTGTCGGTGCCGATGTCATCCAGTTGGCCGTGCCGATCCTGGCCATGGAGAAGGTGCTGGCCCGTCTGGCCGGGCTTGACCTTGGCGATGCTGTCATCACCGACGTCGGCAGCGCCAAGGGCAACGTAGTGCGCGCCGCGCGGGAAGTGTTTGGGGGGCGCCTGCCGCGCTTCGTCCCCGGCCACCCCATCGCCGGCTCCGAGCAGAGCGGGGTAGAAGCCTCCAACGCCACCCTGTTCCGTCGGCACAAGGTCATCCTCACGCCGCTGGCCGAAACCCACCCGGCCGCCCTGGCCCTGGTCGACCGCCTGTGGCGCGAGCTGGGCGCCGATGTGGAGCACATGTCGGTCGAACGCCACGACGAAGTGCTTGCCGCCACCAGCCACCTGCCGCACCTGCTGGCCTTCGGCCTGGTCGATTCACTGGCCAAGCGCAATGAAAACCTCGAGATCTTCCGGTACGCTGCGGGAGGCTTCCGCGATTTCACGAGAATCGCCGGCAGCGACCCGACCATGTGGCACGACATCTTTCTCGCCAACCGCGACGCTGTCCTGCGCACGCTTGATACATATCGCAGCGATCTCGACGCCTTGCGCGACGCGATCGCTGAAGGGGACGGGCACCAGCTGCTGGGTGTATTCACCCGCGCACGCGTTGCCCGCGAGCATTTCAGTAAAATCCTGGCCCGCCGGGCCTATGTGGACGCTATGAACGCCAACGATCTGATTTTCCTGGCCCAACCGGGTGGCCGCCTGTCCGGGCGAATCCGCGTACCGGGCGACAAGTCGATTTCCCACCGCTCGATCATGCTCGGCTCGCTGGCCGAAGGCACCACCGAGGTCGAAGGCTTCCTCGAGGGTGAGGACGCGCTGGCGACCCTGCAGGCATTCCGTGACATGGGTGTGGTCATCGAAGGCCCCAACCACGGTCGCGTGACCATTCACGGCGTCGGCCTGCACGGCCTCAAGCCGCCACCTGGGCCGCTTTACGTGGGCAACTCGGGTACCTCGATGCGCCTGCTGTCGGGCCTGCTGGCCGGCCAGCCGTTCGACGTGACCATGACCGGCGACGCTTCGCTGTCCAAGCGCCCGATGAACCGTGTGGCCAACCCGCTGCGCGAAATGGGTGCCGTGGTCGAGACCGGCCCTGAAGGCCGCCCGCCGCTGACCATCCGCGGTGGCCACAAGCTCAAGGCGCTGACCTACACGCTGCCGATGGCCAGTGCCCAGGTCAAATCCTGCCTGCTGCTGGCCGGCCTGTACGCCGAAGGCAAGACCACCGTAACCGAGCCTGCGCCAACCCGTGACCACACCGAACGCATGCTGCGCGGCTTCGGCTACAGCGTCGACAGCAACGGCCCGGTGGCCTCGCTGCAGTCCGGCGGCAAGCTCACTGCCACCCGTATCGAAGTGCCGGCCGACATTTCCTCGGCGGCGTTCTTCCTGGTGGCGGCGTCCATCGCCGAAGGCTCCGAACTGGTGCTGGAGCACGTTGGCATCAACCCGACCCGTACCGGCGTGATCGACATCCTGCGCCTGATGGGCGGCGACATCACCCTGGAAAACCAGCGTGAAGTCGGCGGCGAGCCGGTGGCCGACCTGCGTGTGCGTGGTGCCAAGCTGAAGGGTATCGACATTCCTGAAGAGCTGGTGCCACTGGCCATCGACGAGTTCCCGGTGTTGTTCGTCGCCGCTGCCTGCGCCGAAGGGCGTACCGTGCTGCGTGGTGCCGAGGAGCTGCGGGTGAAGGAATCCGACCGTATCCAGGTCATGGCCGACGGCCTGATCACCCTGGGCATCAAGTGCGAGCCGACCCCGGACGGCATCATCATCGACGGCGGCCAGTTGGGTGGCGGCGAAGTGCATGGCCACGGTGACCACCGTATCGCCATGGCCTTCAGCGTTGCCTCGCTGCGCGCCAGCGCGCCGATCCGCATCCACGATTGCGCCAACGTCGCCACCTCGTTCCCCAACTTCCTGGCGCTGTGCGCCGAGGTGGGTATCCGCGTGGCGGAAGAGGGCAAGTCGTGAGTACCCTGGCGCCGGTCATCACCATCGACGGGCCAAGCGGTTCGGGCAAGGGTACGGTCGCCGGGCTGCTGGCCCGCGAGCTGGGCTGGAGGTTGCTGGACTCTGGCGCGCTGTACCGTCTGCTGGCGTTCAACGCCAGCAACCACGGTGTCGACCTGACCAACGAAGAGTTGCTGACCAAGCTTGCCGCCCATCTGGATGTGCAGTTCATCGCCGCCGAGCCCGGTAAGCTGCAACAGATCATCCTCGAGGGCGAGGACGTCAGCAACGTCATCCGCACCGAAACCGTCGGCGCCGGTGCCTCGATGGTTGCTTCGCTGCCGGCCGTGCGTGATGCACTGCTGGTGCGCCAGCGCGAATTCCGCGAGGCGCCGGGCCTGATCGCCGACGGCCGCGACATGGGCACCGTGGTGTTCCCGGACGCGCCGTTGAAAGTCTTCCTCACCGCCAGCGCGGAGGAGCGGGCGCGTCGCCGCTACCTGCAGTTGAAGGGCAAGGGTGAAGATGTTAGTCTGTCGAGTCTGCTGGATGAGATTCGTGCGCGTGATGAGCGCGACACCCAACGTGCAGTGGCCCCGCTGAAGCCAGCGGTCGATGCCATTCAGTTGGACTCTACCGAGTTGTCCATCGAGCAGGTGTTGCAACGTATCAGGAGCGAGATCGCACTGCGCGACCTTCTCTGATAGCCAGGAAAGCAGGCAGGGGCACCAGTCAACGTCCTGCCGGCTTTCCTTTACTTAAAACAAACCCACATTGTCTGGAATGTGGCTGTGGGCGTCTGTTTCGCCCGAATCTACAGGAATTAAAATGAGCGAAAGCTTTGCAGAACTCTTTGAAGAAAGCCTGAAAACCCTCAATCTTCAGCCGGGTGCCATCATCACCGGTATCGTTGTCGACATCGACGGCGACTGGGTTACCGTACACGCTGGCCTGAAGTCCGAGGGCGTCATCCCGCTCGAGCAGTTCTACAACGAAGCTGGCGAGCTGACCATCAAGGTCGGTGACGAAGTTCACGTTGCGCTGGACGCGGTCGAAGACGGCTTTGGCGAAACCAAACTGTCCCGTGAAAAAGCCAAGCGCGCCGAGTGCTGGATTGTTCTGGAAGCAGCTTTCGCCGCCGAAGAAGTGGTCAAGGGCGTTATCAACGGTAAGGTTAAGGGCGGCTTCACTGTCGACGTTAACGGCATCCGTGCGTTCCTGCCGGGCTCCCTGGTTGATGTCCGCCCTGTGCGCGACACCACCCACCTGGAAGGCAAAGAGCTGGAATTCAAGGTCATCAAGCTGGACCAGAAGCGCAACAACGTTGTCGTTTCCCGTCGCAGCGTGCTGGAAGCCGAGAACAGCGCCGAGCGCGAAGCCCTGCTGGAAACCCTGCAGGAAGGCCAACAGGTCAAGGGTATCGTCAAGAACCTCACCGACTACGGCGCCTTCGTGGACCTGGGCGGTATCGACGGCCTGCTGCACATCACCGACATGGCTTGGAAGCGCATCAAGCACCCATCGGAAATCGTTAACGTTGGCGACGAAGTCGACGTACGCGTTCTGAAGTTCGACCGTGAGCGCAACCGCGTTTCGCTGGGTCTGAAGCAGATGGGCGAAGATCCGTGGGTAGCTATCACTGCCCGTTACCCAGAAGGTACTCGCGTACAGGCTCGCGTTACCAACCTGACCGACTACGGCTGCTTCGCTGAGCTGGAAGAAGGCGTTGAAGGTCTGGTACACGTTTCCGAAATGGACTGGACCAACAAGAACATCCACCCGTCGAAAGTCGTTCAGGTTGGCGACGAAGTGGAAGTCATGGTTCTGGACATCGACGAAGAGCGTCGTCGTATCTCCCTGGGCATCAAGCAGTGCAAGTCCAACCCATGGGAAGACTTCTCCGGCCAGTTCAACAAGGGTGACAAGATCACCGGTACCATCAAGTCGATCACCGACTTCGGTATCTTCATCGGCCTGGACGGCGGCATCGACGGTCTGGTTCACCTGTCCGACATCTCCTGGAACGAAACCGGCGAAGAAGCCGTGCGTCGTTTCAAGAAGGGCGACGAGCTGGAAACCGTCATCCTGTCGGTCGACCCAGAGCGCGAGCGCATCTCCCTGGGCATCAAGCAGCTGGAAGACGATCCGTTCTCCAACTTCGTTGCTGTCAATGACAAGGGCGCTATCGTCAAGGGCATCGTGAAAGAAGTTGACGCCAAAGGCGCCATCGTCACTCTGGCCGACGACATCGAAGCTACTCTGAAAGCTTCCGAAATCAGCCGTGACCGCGTTGAAGACGCGCGTAACGTCCTGAAGGAAGGCGAAGAGATCGAAGCCAAGATCATCAGCGTTGACCGCAAGTCCCGCGTTATCAGCCTGTCCATCAAGTCGAAGGACGATGCTGAAGAGCGCGAAGCCATCCAGAGCCTGAAAAACGCTCCGGAAGCGGCTGCCGACACCACCATGGCTGCGCTGCTGCGCGAAGCAATGGCCAAGCAGAACTGAGTTCTGTTTGATCGGTAAAAAAAGGCGACCTTCGGGTCGCCTTTTTTTATGCTGAAAGAAGGCCATGTCGGGGGATTGTGCGATGTTGATGTTTGGCGACGTCATGGAAGGTCGCGGGCGCGATAACAATTTCCTGATCATCAGGCTGCTGGCGGCAACTGCCGTAGTGGTGGGGCATTCCTTTGCGCTCTCCTATCTGGAGTGCCTGAGTTGCACCGACCCTGGGCTGCTGCTGGGTATGCCGGTGCCCGTTCATAGCCTGGGCGTGGAAGTATTCTTCATGGTCAGCGGTTTCCTGATCGCGGCCAGTGGTGAAAAAAATAGCACCCGGGATTTCTACCTGGCCCGCGCATTGCGGATCTTGCCTGGCTTACTCGTGTGCCTGCTGCTCATGGCCTTTGTGCTAGGGCCTGTCATTACCTCGCTGCCGCTTGGTGAGTATCTTTCCCAGCGCCAGGTTTACAGGTACGTCTATAGCCCATTGCTGGTTTTCAAGGATGCCCAGTTCCTGTTGCCTGGGGTGAGCTTTACCCCGCGCCCCTATGGGGCTTCGGTCAATGGCAGCCTGTGGACCATCCCATTGGAAATGCGCATGTACGTGGTGCTGTGGCTATTGGTGCTGGTGGCCAAGGTTTGCCGGTGGCCGATGACAGGTTTGACGCTTGCCGCGTTGGTGATTGCACTGGGCTTGCACACCTTGCATCCAGCCTTTGCGGAGTACCCGTTCAAGCTGGTGGTGTGCTTCCTGGCAGGGGCGGTGTTCTATTCATACCGGGCGGTGATCCCGTATACCGGCTGGCTGTTGATTGCCTTTGTTGCGTTGTTCTTGTTGGCCAAGGGTGGACGCCTTGAGGTTTTTGCGTTTGCTGTTCTGACGATGTACGGCACGTTGTACGTAGCTTATTGCCCGCAGTTGAAGCTTCCTTCGTTTGTGGAGGATTACTCGTACGGCATCTACCTGTATGCATTTCCGATCCAGCAGGTGTTGGCGTGGGCAATGCCATGGGCTGGGCCTTACTGGCTGATGTTGGCGGCCGTGCCGGCGTCCTGGTTGGCGGGGTATGTGTCGTGGGGGCTGGTAGAGAAGCCTGCCTTGGCGATGCGCAAACGCTTTTCCCGAGCGGGCTCCCGGCAGCAATTGGCATAGGCGTTCGGGCTCCAATAGCTGGTGTGCCCACTTTCACCCAGAAGGTGGTGTAGCCTTGTGCTGCCTCAGTGGTATAACGGTGTGCCCAACTCTCCAGAAACTGGCGCGATCCCCTGTGGGAGCGGGCATGCCCGCGAAGCAGGCGACGCGATGGATGGCACCGGCTACGCCGGTGTTCGCGGGCGCGCCCGCTCCCACATGGGCTGTGCTGGCCTCAAGGCAGGTGATGTCCATGCGGGGGCAGTGGTCTGGCCCATTTTCCCAGTACTTGCACGATCCCCTTGTGAAGCGGCCCTGTGTCGCGAAAAGCCTGCTCTCGACAGGCCGGTACCTGGCTTCGAAACAGGCAGCATCTCTGCAGGGCCGGCGACCCAAGCCCGATTTCCAAAAGCCTGCACTATCCCTGTGGGAGCTGGCTTGCCGGCGATGAGGCCGGGCCTGCCACGCGCCGCCAGCTAGACCATTCCTGTAAAACTTCAATCTTGAATTTTTTTATTAAGTCAAGAACCACCCTGTTCAAATCCCTCCCAGCGTGCTACAAACTGGTTAAGCAATGATCTAGCTGCTTGATAACGAAGGGAAAAATATGACGAAGTCGGAGCTGATCGAACGTATTGTCACCCATCAGGGGCTGCTCTCGTCCAAGGACGTGGAGCTGGCCATCAAGACCATGCTTGAGCAGATGTCACAATGCCTTGCCACTGGCGATCGCATCGAGATCCGCGGTTTTGGCAGCTTCTCGCTGCACTATCGCGCCCCTCGCGTAGGCCGTAACCCGAAGACCGGCCAGTCGGTCAGCCTCGAAGGCAAGTTCGTGCCGCACTTCAAGCCCGGCAAAGAGTTGCGCGACCGGGTCAATGAAGAAGAGCATGAGGCCCACACCTGATTCCACAAGGAGCAATCTGATGCGTAACCTCAAGCGCGCCCTGGCGGCGGTGTTCGTGCTGCTGTTGGCGGCTGTGGTGCTGTTCTTCGTGCTGGAGAACCAGCAAACCGTCTCGTTGGTCCTGTTCGGTTGGGCTGCCCCGGCCATGCCGGTCGCTGTGCTGGTTCTGGCCGCCCTGGTCATTGGCCTGGCAGTCGGTCCGCTGTTGGGTGCCTACGGCGTGCAGCGCAGCAAGCGCAAGATCAAGGCTTCTGCCCGCCAGGCAGCATTGAGCGGTAACTAAGGGCATTTCCTACATCCGTTTGGGAAAGTGTCACCTATGCCTGCGCCGGCCGTCATGGAGTAATAACGCACTTCATTTTCGGCCCTGGCGAGTGTGCGCAGCATGGAATATCCCGTCCTTTCCCATCATGGTGGCACCCGCGGCGTCACCGGTTCCTGCCATCAACTGCACCTCGACCCGTCCACCAGTCTGCTGATCGACTGCGGCCTGGAGCAGGGCGCCGAGGCCGCGCCAGGCGCAGCATCGGCACCACTCGGTTTCGGCGTGCAGGGCATCCAGGCCCTGGTCATCACCCATGTGCATCTCGACCACGTTGGCCGCATCCCGGCACTGCTGGCTGCCGGCTACCGAGGCCCCATCCTGTGCAGCGAGCCGTCCGCCCGGTTGCTGCCACTGGTGCTGGAAGACGCCTACAAGCTGAGCATCAGCAGCGAGCCCGCCCAAGTGGCAAGGTACCTGGAGTTCATTCGCGACCTGATCGTGCCCCTGCCTTTCGAGCAGTGGCACACCCTGGTCGAGCAACCAGGGCTCACCTGTCGCATTCGCCTGCAACGCGCCGGGCATCTGCTGGGTTCGGCCTATGTCGAATGCGATGTGCAGTCCGCGCAAGCCAGCACCCGCTACGTTTTCTCCGGTGACCTCGGCGCCTGCGGCAACCCCTTGCTGCGCCCAGTGCAACCCCCGGAACGGGCCGATGTACTGGTACTGGAAAGCACCTACGGCGACCGCCTGCACCCGCCTGCAGGCGACCGTCAGCAGCGACTGGAAGCGGCCATCGACCGCGCCCTGGCTGACCAGGGCACGCTGCTCATTCCAGTGTTCAGCCTCGGCCGTACCCAGGAGTTGCTGTACGAACTCGAAAGCATTCTTCATCGCAAGGCCTTGCTGAACAAGGCCGGCCCGGCCCCCGATGGCGACCCGCTCGACTGGTCGCAATTGCCCATCATCCTCGACTCGCCCCTGGCCCAGCGCATTACCGGTGTATACCGGGAGCTGCACGACTACTGGAATGCCGAAGCCCGGGCGCGCCTTGCCGAAGGGCGCGATCCGTTGGGTTTCAGTCAGCTGATCAGCGTGGACACCCACGCCCGCCACCAGCAGGTGGTCAATTACCTGAAGAGCACCGGGCGGCCGGCGATCGTGATTGCCGGCAATGGCATGTGCTCGGGTGGGCGCATCGTCAATTACCTGAAGGCCATGCTGGGGGATCCGCGACATGAGGTGATGTTTGTCGGTTACCAGGCCAAGGGTACGCCGGGCGCGGTGATACAGGCGAGTGAAGGGGCAGAAGGGTTTGTGCAGATTGATCTGGATGGGCAGATGTATGAGATCCGGGCGAAGGTGATGACACTGGGTGGCTACTCGGGGCATGCGGATCAGGCGCAGCTGGTGGCGTTCGCGCACGGCTGTAATGCCCGGCGGATAGTGTTGGTGCATGGCGAGCAAAGGGCGAAGCAGACGCTTGCGGCTGCGCTGCGCGAAAGGCTCGCACGGTCAGGGAATGAGGTGTGTGTCACAGTCGCGAAATGACCTTCTGGCGGGAAGGTTGATGTCTGTCAGAAAGTGAGGAACTTTTGCGAGGCGGGTCTTTCTACTACTGCTTGGAAGTAATGTTAGAAGTGTGGCGGAAAGAGTGGCAAATAGCCGCTACGCTTGATTCGAGGGGTATTGAGTCGCTTAGGTCGGAAGCGTGCCCCAAGATGATGCAATCAGACAGACCCAAGGAAAAAAAGACTAAATGCGCAATGAACGCGAGCGCCTGAGTGGTAGTGACGAGATTGACCTGATTGAGCTTGTGCAGGGTGTTTGGCGCCAGAAGGTCTGGGTGGGGCTGGTTGCGGTACCGGTGATTGCTTTGGGGTTGGCTTATGTGATGCTGGTTTCGCCGGTATATGAGGCGAAGCTCTATATTCAGCCCCCCTCCCAGAGCGAGATTGCCCAGCTGAACTACGGTCGTGGTGAGGGAACGGGCCTGGCGCCACTGAGTGCCAAGGATGTGTACAGCATTTACCTCAAGTCCCTTCAGTCTGAAGCAGTACGAGACAAATTCTTTCGCAGCGCCTTCCTGCCCATGCTGACCGAAGAAGAGCGGGGCGGTTCTCGTGATGCCTTGTATGCTCAGTTCAACGGCATGTTGAAAGTGGCCGTGGCTAGCAAAGACATGCCGGATCGTTATGTGCTGACGGCGAACCTGGAAGACCCGCGCCTTGCGGCGACCTGGGTGTCGAATTACGCCGAGTTGGCTGCGGAGCGAGCAAAGAACGAGTTGTTGAGCGGTACCCGCAGTGATATATCGATCATGGCTGACAACCTTGATCAGCAAATCAAGGCTGCGCGAGCCACTGCCAGCAATCAGCGTGTGGACCAGATTGCCCAACTCAAGGAGGCGTTGCGCGTAGCGCGGTCGATTGGCCTGGAAAAGCCGCCGATCATTTCCGAGACGCTGTCCAAGGAAGTGTCTGCCGGTATGAATGGGGCTCTTACCTACATGCGCGGTACCAAGGCGCTGGAGGCAGAAATCGCCAACCTGGAAGCGCGCTCATCGGACGACCCGTTCATCCGGAATTTGCGTGAAAAGCAGGAAAAGCTGAGCTTCTTGCGCACGTTGAAGGTCGACCCATCCCTCGTTGCGATGTACCAGCAGGATGGCGCCGTTTCCCAGCCTGACAAACCGATCAAGCCGCGAAAAGCCATCATCATGTTGCTATCGGCGTTGGTAGGGGTAGCGCTTGGTGTGTTGGTTGCCCTGGGGCGGGACATATGGTGTAGGCGCAAAGCGACGAACGGAAGGGAACTTCCCTGATCGCAAAGCATCCTCAAGCGTTGTTGTCGCTTGCGGAAGGTGCAACAATAGCCTTTCGTCGCCGATGACATGGAAAGCTGGAAGAGCGAGCACGACACGCTGATCTGCCCTGCCTGTCTTGGTTAACCCCGTTTTAGACAGGGAAGTAATGTGAATAGCGTTGTGCGTTCCCCCTCCATGGCCGCTTCAGGCGAAATCGATCTTTTCAACGTTCTGCGCACAATCTGGCGTAGGCGTTTGCTAATTGTTGCTGTTGGGGGCGTCTGTGCGCTTGTCGGTGCCGCAGTCGCCTACAACATTACGCCTGTATATGAGGCGTCAACGAGTTTAAGGCCTGTCGCCCTCAACCAGCTGGACGCCTTGAATCGAACAAAAATCTATTCTTTGCCGCCAGAGGCAGCACTCAAGAGAGTCGGTGCGACGCTGGACTCTTATAACGCTAGGCTCGACTTCTTTCGTTCCAGGCCAGATCTGATCGATGCTTTTCAGGATGAAGGGCAAAGCGTCGAGCAGGCATTTGAAGACTTCAACCGAGATGCGCTCAGCGTAGTCTTGGCTGACCCGAAAAAGAACGATCTGTTGAGCGATTTTATCGGGTTGAAAATGCGTTATGAAAAGGGCGTGAATGGCGCGGCCATTCTCAACGATTTCGTCGATTATGCCATTGAGCGCGAGCGTAGCCAGCTATCCAAGGATATGCAGATTATTTTGGCCAACCGCTTGGCAGAGGTGGACAAAAAGCTCAATTCCGCAGTGTCGGAATATGAGGCAGGGAATGAAAGCAGTATCGCCCGTCTCGAAGAGGCAGATGCGATCAAGCGTGCGCAACTCAATGATGAGCTCAAGGCTTTGCGCGTTCAGTTGAAATTGCAGCGCGAGGCGCGCCTGGCCGAGCTTGATGAGGCTATCAGTGTTGCGCGAAGCCTCGGTTTGAAAAAACCTTCGACACCTTCATTGATGGCTGATGAAAGCGCGACAAATGGCAATATCATTCGTACCGAGGTAAACGGTAGGCCGGTGCCGCTGTACTTCATGGGCACCGAAGTGCTGGAGGCTGAGCGCGCTGCATTGCGCAAACGTACCTCAGATGACTTTGTCGAGCCTAGAATCGGTCAGATCCGCAAAGAACTTATCCTGCTTTCGACCAACCGCAAAGTCCAGGCAATCAAGGCCCGGGCGAGCGAAGCGGCGTTCTTGGAAGGGGTCGAAGCGCTTCGCGTGGAGCGTGCGCGCTTGCAAGCCATCGATACCCAGTTGGAGGGGCTGCACCTGGTGAATATCGATCAGCGTGCGGTGCTCTCCAACAAGCCTTTGAAGCCGCGCAAAGCACTCATCGTGCTAATTGCATTTATCGGCGGCCTGTTGCTCGGAACAGTCGCTGCGCTGCTGCGAGGTGCTTTCAAGGACCATGCGAGGCAGCAACGAGTTCTTGAAATCGAGGGTTCGGCACATCGCGTCATACCCGACGAATTGACAGGGCAGAACCACGCCAGGCTGGGTGATGCGCAAGCTTGAGCCCTCAATTGTATGATGTTGTTTTGGTGGCACTTTGGCGGTTACATGTCTCAGGAAAACTCCGATGGATTGGCGAAGCCTAACCGCATATCATTGTGACGCATCTCATTGGTGGCAGCCACCGGGTCGCTCCCCGGGCGAATGTAAGTGGGCGTTTTTTGCTCGACAGCGTGTGTAATGCGCGCTGTCGCCGAATGGATTCACTCGACTGACGAATGAATCGAAGAAGGTTCAATAACCCGTTGTTCAGCCGTGGAAACGGGCAGGTAAATTCAAGGTGAGTTGGGAAGCATGACAGATATGAATGCGGTGGTAGAGAAGTTCAAAAGCCGGCAGGCCTTGATTGGTATCGTGGGTCTCGGTTATGTCGGGTTGCCGCTGATGCTGCGTTATAACGCCATTGGTTTTAATGTGCTGGGTATTGATATCGATCAATCGAAAGTCGATAAACTCAATGCCGGCCAGAGCTACATTGAACACATCCCGGCTGCCAATATCAGCAAGGCACGTGAAACCGGCTTTGAAGCTACCGTCGACTTCAAGCGTGCCAGCGAGTGCGATGCACTGATCCTGTGCGTGCCCACCCCGCTGAACAAATATCGCGAGCCCGACATGAGCTTCGTGATCAACACCACCGACGCCATCAAGCCTTACCTGCGTGCAGGCCAGGTGGTTTCGCTGGAAAGCACCACCTACCCAGGTACCACCGAAGAAGAACTGCTGCCACGTGTGCAGGAAGGCGGCCTGGTAGTTGGCGAGAACATCTACCTGGTCTATTCGCCAGAGCGTGAAGACCCGGGCAACCCGAACTTCGAAACCCGCACCATTCCGAAGGTCATTGGTGGTCACACCCCAAATTGCCTGGAAGTGGGTATCGCCTTGTACGAGCAGGCTATCGATCAGGTCGTACCAGTAAGCTCCACCAAAGCTGCTGAAATGACCAAGTTGCTGGAGAACATTCACCGTGCGGTGAACATCGGCCTGGTCAACGAAATGAAAATCGTCGCCGATCGCATGGGTATCGACATTTTCGAAGTGGTCGATGCCGCGGCGACCAAGCCTTTCGGCTTCACCCCTTACTACCCGGGCCCGGGCCTGGGCGGCCACTGCATTCCGATCGACCCCTTCTACCTGACCTGGAAGGCGCGTGAGTACGGCCTGCATACCCGTTTCATCGAGCTTTCCGGTGAAGTCAACCAGGCCATGCCTGAGTACGTGCTGGGCAAGCTGATGGATGGCCTGAACGATGCCGGCAAGGCACTCAAGGGCAGCCGCGTGCTGGTTCTGGGTATCGCCTACAAGAAGAACGTCGACGACATGCGCGAGTCGCCATCCGTCGAAATCATGGAGCTGATCGAAGCCAAGGGTGGCGTGGTTGCCTACAGCGACCCGCACGTGCCGGTGTTCCCGAAGATGCGCGAGCACCACTTCGAGCTGAGCAGCGAGCCGCTCACCGCTGAGAACCTGGCAAGCTTCGACGCTGTGGTACTGGCCACCGATCACGACAAGTTCGACTATGCCCTGATCGAAGCCAAGGCCAAGCTGATTGTCGACAGCCGCGGCAAGTACCGCACGCCGACCGCGCACGTCATCAAGGCCTGATCGGCGTCGCCAGCAAATTGATCCGCCTGGCCCTCAAGGGCAGGCGGATTCATTCGTCTTCAAAGGAAGCCTCATGAAAAACTTTGCTCTCATCGGTGCTGCAGGCTATATCGCCCCTCGCCACATGCGCGCCATCAAGGACACCGGCAACCGCCTGGTCTCTGCGTACGACATCAATGACTCGGTAGGTATCATCGACAGTATCTCGCCGCAGAGCGAGTTCTTCACCGAGTTCGAGTTCTTCCTCGACCACGCCCATGGCTTGAAGCGTAACCCGGCTACTGCCCTGGACTACGTTGCGATCTGCTCGCCCAACTACCTGCACCACCCGCACATTGCCGCAGGCCTGCGCCTGGGTTGTGACGTGATCTGCGAAAAGCCGCTGGTCCCGACCCCGCAGCAACTGGACGAGTTGGCCCTGGTCGAGCAGGAAACCGGCAAGCGCCTGTACAACATCCTGCAACTGCGCCATCATCAGGCAATCCTTGCCCTGAAGGACAAGGTTGCCCGCGAAAACAACCCGCACAAGTATGAAGTCGACCTGACCTACATCACCTCGCGCGGCAAATGGTACCTGCAAAGCTGGAAGGGTGACCCACGCAAGTCGTTTGGTGTGGCCACCAACATCGGCGTGCACTTCTACGACATGCTGCACTTCATCTTCGGCAAGCTGCAGCGCAACGTTGTGCACTTCACCTCCGAGCACAAGGCCGCCGGTTACCTGGAGTACGAGAAAGCACGTGTACGCTGGTTCCTGTCGGTTGATGCCAATGACCTGCCAGAGTCGGTGAAGGGCAAGAAGCCAACCTACCGTTCGATCACCGTCAATGGTGAGGAAATGGAGTTCTCCGAAGGCTTCACCGATCTGCACACCACCAGCTATGAAGAGATCCTTGCTGGCCGTGGTTACGGTATCGAGGATGCGCGTCACTGTGTTGAAACCGTGAACACCATTCGTAGCGCCCCGGTTGTTGCGGCGGCGGATAATGAAGGCCACCCGTTTGTACTGGCGCTTTCGCGCTGACGGGACAACAAACGGGTAGCGCCTAAGCGTTACCCGTGGCCGGTTCTTCTTGGCGGGATCGCAATTCAGAAAGCATGGTCACCGAGAGTCCTTGTCTCAATTCATGGCTTTCTCCAGTAGCGTTTTTTCATCGTCCCGATCATGAACGCCAACTCAACTATCCGCATTGGCACCATCCCAATGGTTCGGTGCTCGTCGATACGGGCAACACGCGTCAGCAGCGATGCGGCATGCGTTCGATCAACCTCAATCAAGTGTGAGTCTCAAACATGAATTACTCTCAGCATCCGAGTGCCATCGTCGATGAGGGCGCGCAGATCGGTAACGGCTCCCGGGTCTGGCACTTTGTTCATGTGTGTGCCGGTGCCCGTATTGGGGAAGGCGTTTCCTTGGGGCAGAACGTGTTCGTTGGCAACAAGGTCGTGATCGGCGACCGTTGCAAGGTCCAGAACAACGTGTCGGTATATGACAACGTGACCTTGGAAGAAGGCGTGTTCTGTGGCCCGAGCATGGTATTCACCAACGTCTACAATCCCCGTTCGTTGATCGAGCGAAAGGATCAGTACCGCGACACTCTGGTCAAGAAAGGCGCGACACTGGGGGCCAACTGCACCATCGTCTGCGGGGTTACTATTGGCGAGTACGCCTTCGTCGGTGCTGGCGCAGTAATTAACAAGGATGTGCCAGCGTACGCCCTTATGGTTGGCGTTCCGGCCCGGCAAATCGGCTGGATGAGCGAGTTTGGTGAGCAACTTGAGCTGGATGAGAAAGGCGAAGCCGTTTGCTCGCATACTGGCGCACGTTACGTTTTGAGCGAAGGGACCCTGAACAAGGTGGATGTTTGAACATGATTGAATTCATTGACCTGAAAAGCCAGCAAGCGCGCATCAAAGACAAGATCGACGCGGGCATCCAGCGCGTACTGGACCATGGGCAGTACATCCTCGGCCCGGAAGTGGCAGAGCTGGAAGCGCGCCTGGCTGAGTTTGTCGGTGCGAAATACTGCATCACTTGCGCAAATGGTACCGATGCTCTGCAAATTGCTCAGATGGCGCTGAATATCGGCCCGGGCGATGAGGTCATCACCCCCGGCTTCACCTATATCGCAACTGCTGAAACAGTAGCATTGCTGGGGGCGAAGCCCGTGTATGTGGATGTAGACCCACGTACCTACAACCTCGACCCTGCATTGCTCGAGGCAGCGATCACTCCCCGTACCAAGGCGATCATTCCGGTATCCCTGTATGGTCAATGCGCTGATTTCGATGCGATCAATGTTATCGCTGCCAAGTACGGTATCCCGGTCATCGAGGACGCAGCCCAGAGCTTTGGCGCGTCCTATAAAGGGAAGCGCTCCTGCAATCTTTCGACTATATCCTGCACCAGCTTCTTCCCAAGCAAGCCACTGGGTTGCTATGGCGATGGCGGTGCCATTTTCACGAATGACGACCAGCTTGCAACCGTGCTTCGTCAAATCGCGCGCCATGGTCAGGATCGTCGTTATCACCATATTCGCGTCGGTGTGAATAGCCGGCTGGACACCTTGCAAGCAGCCATCCTGCTGCCCAAGCTCGAGATCTTCGAGGAGGAGATAGCCCTGCGCCAACAGGTGGCCGATAACTATGATCGTCTTCTCGCCGAGGCGGGCATTGAAACGACCCCATTTATCGAACCGCACAATATCTGTGCATATGCGCAGTACACCGTTCGTGTCCAGAACAGGGATGCTGTACAGGCTAGGCTGAAGGAGGCCGGTGTACCTACAGCCGTGCACTACCCGATTCCGCTGAACAAGCAACCCGCAGTGGCTGACGCTGCCGCTCAGTTGCCGGTCGGTGACGAGATTGCTGGTCAGGTGATGAGCCTGCCGATGCATCCGTATCTGGCCCTGGCGGACCAGGAAGCCATTGTCGCGGCGCTAAAAGCGTGCTGAAAGCATTGCGTGCCGTGAAGAACGGAAAGAATGATTTCCTGCGTAATGTGTTGACGCTGATGACCGGCACTACGCTGGCGCAGGCGATTCCGATCGCGGCAATGCCTTTGTTGACGCGCCTGTACACGCCGGAAGATTTCGGCGTGTTGGCGCTATATATGTCCTTGGCGGGGATGATTTCAGTCATCATCACGGCCAGGTATGAAATCGCAGTGATGTTGCCCGAGCGAGACGAGGACGCAGCCAGCCTGGTTACGTTGTCGGTTTGTATAGCGAGCGCTATCAGTCTTGTGCTTCTGATGGTTGTCTCCATGTTCAACGACGACATCCAGGTACTGCTCAACAACAAGGCAATTGGGCCGTGGCTTTACCTGTTGCCGATAACGGTTTTCGTGACGGGCATGTGGCAGGCATTGAACTATTGGAACAACCGGTCCAAGAAATTCAAGCGCCTGGCTGTCAGCCGGGTTACGCAGGGTGGAGGCATGACTCTTGCCCAGTTTCTACTGGGCGGATTGTCGGCTGGTGGTCTTGTGCTTGGCTACCTTGTTGGGCAGGTCGGCGGCCTGATGGTGTTTCTGACTAGGACATGGCGCGAAGATCGAGCAGTGCTTTCACGAGTCAGCCTTGCAACTATGCTCGAAAACGCCCGACGTTACAGCAAATTCCCTAAGTACTCGACTTTCGGGGCTTTGCTGGACAATGCGGCGGTTCAGATGCCAGTCCTCATGCTCAGCAAGTTCTACGATACCCACATCGTTGGCATATTCAGTCTCACATTCAGAGCACTGAACTTGCCTATGAGCTTGATCGCAACCTCGTTCTCACAAGTGCTGTTTCAGCGCTTCGTGGTGCTGCAGCGAGAGAATCCCGACCGACTGGCACCCTTTGTCCTCAAGCTCTTTTTCGGCTTGCTAGGTTTGATGGTGCCTTTGGTGGCGTTTGTATGGGTGGTTGGCCCAGATCTCTTTGCCCTCGTATTCGGTGAGACCTGGCGAAAGGCGGGCGAGTACGCCACTGTGCTTATTTTTGCTGTGGCCATACGGTTTGCGGTGAGCCCGTTGAGTACCGTTTTGGCGATGGACCACAACATCAAGATAGGTACGTTGTGGCAGATGATCTACTTCGTCACGATCACCTCGACACTTTACATTTTCAGAAATGCAGGAATGGAAACGTTTTTGCTAGCGTTTACCCTGCATGAAGTTGCCCTGTATAGCCTATACCTAGGCTTTATTATCTTTGGCGCGAAAAGACACAGGTTTGGATAAGCGATATGTGCGGAATATTAGGCGGTGTATGGAAACAGGCAGATAATTCGCTCGAAGGACGGGTGAAGTCCGCACTGGTTACCATCCAGCATCGTGGTCCGAATGATTCGGGGTACGAAATTACGTCAGTAAACGGCAGTTGCTTGGTTCTTGGTCATACTAGGTTGTCAATCATTGACTTGTCGAGTGCAGGGCATCAACCGATGTACTCGCATGACCGAAAGTACTCGGTCGTGTTCAATGGTGAAATTTATAATTACCGGGAACTACGAAGTGAATTAATTGCGCTCGGATATGCATTTAAGTCAGACTCTGATACGGAGGTGCTGCTGACAGCCTGGCAGCACTGGAGAGAGGCCAGCCTTCCAAAGCTTGTCGGTATGTTTGCCTTTGTCATGTTTGATCATGATCGTAATACTATTTCCTGTGTTCGAGATGCTTTTGGAATCAAGCCATTCTTTTATACTTGTGAGGATGGTGGTTTCATTTTTGCTTCCGAGGTCCCGGCGATCAAGGCTCTGAAAAAAGGCAGGGTTGAACTCAATTGGCAACGGGCCTACGCCTATTTGGCTCACGGGGACTACGATACCAACTCGGATACATTTTTTCAGGGGGTTTATCATCTTCCGCCTGGCCATATTGTTCATTATCAAATTGCAATGGGGCAGATGACGACACCGGAACCTTGGTATGTGCCTCGTTTAGAAGAACGTACGGATCTGAGTTTTAAAGATGCTGCGGATGAACTGCGCGAACGCTTTTTGAACAGCATCCGTCTACATCTTCGCAGCGATGTACCAGTAGGTGCAGCTCTTTCTGGTGGGCTAGATTCTTCGGCCGTAGTATGTGCTATGAGGCACGTCGAGCCAGATATGCCGATTAATACTTTCAGCTACATAGCGAAAGGAGATGTTCTATCTGAGGAGCTTTGGGCTGATAAGATCAACGATTACGTAGGGGCGAACGCAAATAAAGTGATCGTATCCTCTGAGGAGTTGATGCGCGATCTTGATGATATGATCAGAGTGCAAGGTGAACCGTTTGGCAGTACCAGTATTTATGCCCAGTACCGAGTTTATAAACTAGCGAGCGAGCGTGGCGTGACGGTGACTCTGGATGGGCAGGGTGCAGATGAAATGCTCGCTGGGTATAGTGGTTACCCGGGACAAAGGGTTCGCAGTCTAATCGAAAAAGGCGCGTATACAGAGGCGTTCAGCTTTCTGAGACGGTGGTCAAAGTGGCCTGGTCGTAGTTTGAAGTGGGGGGTCGGATCTGCACTTGGGCAACTTACATCTGGTAGTGTGAATGACTTTTTGCGTTTATTGGACGGCAGAAAGAATATCCCCGATTGGTTGGATGGCAAGGCATTAGAGCATGCTGGGGTACTATGCAAAAACTCACGGCGGCACTGTACGGTTGATATTCAGGGTAGAAGACTGATTTCTGAATTGACCTCTTCGCTTCACCATCGGGGACTTCAGCATCTTCTCAGACATGGGGATCGTAACTCCATGAGGTTCTCTATCGAAAGCAGAGTCCCATTTCTGACTACAGATTTAACAGAGTTTCTTTTGTCTCTGCCGGAAGACTACCTAATATCCCGGGATGGTGAAACTAAACATGTGTTCCGTGCTGCCATGAGGGGAATCGTACCTGATGAGGTGCTGGATAGACGAGACAAGGTAGGGTTTCAAACACCTGAAAAGGATCTACTGATCGCTCATGCTAGTGAGATCAGGAAATGGCTTGCGGAAGATCTAGATCTTGGGCTCATTAATCGTGATGCTCTATTGGTGAGGTTTGATGATATTGTTAGTCATAAGTCTCCATATACATCAGAATTGTGGCGATGGATTAATTTCTATCGCTGGTACGCAATGTTTGTTGGGTGATCAGTTTTCTGCGGAATGCTGTTGATGAAAAGTATGGGGCAGGTTTATTCAAGAGTCGATTTGAGCAAGTCAAAGGCTATTTCCGGTCTTATCTTGTTCGGGGTGATTTTTTATATTTCTTGCGAAGCTATCATCTCTTGTGATTTTGTATGGAAATATAAATCCAATATTGTTCAACTGGTCTGGTATGAGTTTTCTTGGGTTGTTGATCTGATCAAATTTGTATGCCTGGGTTTTGGCGTTGTCATCACTCAAATATGTTTGTCGAATTCGAAAAGTCGGTCCATGATGCCTTGTAATGCTCAAGCGACCCCGTGAGGAAAAAATGAAAGTTGCTCATCTCACATCTGCTCACCCTCGATATGATGCGCGTATCTTCCTGAAACAGTGTCGTTCACTGGCTGAGGCTGGTCATGAAGTTCATCTGGTGGTCGCGGATGGAAAAGGCGATGAGGCTCAGGCGTCGGTATATATTCATGATGTGGGCATAATTCGTGGTCGTTTAAAACGAATGCTGTCTACTACCCAAAAGGTACATGGTAAGGCTGTTGAGTTAGACGCAGATATATATCATCTTCATGATCCAGAGCTGTTGCCGGTGGGGTATCGGCTAAAAAAAGCTGGCAAGAAGGTTGTTTTCGACTCTCATGAAGATGTTCCTGTTCAGATTTTGGATAAGCCCTATTTGTCGCCCGCGGCGCGTAAAGTGGTATCTAAAGTTTTTGCGATGTATGAGTCTTGGGTTTGTTCGCGCTTGGATGCGGTTGTTTCAGCTACTCAGTTTATTAACGAGAAATTTTTAAGGATTAATCCGCGCTCTGTGGTTGTTTGTAATTTCCCAATGCTTGACGAGTTAGCTGTAGTTGACGTCGCATGGAGTGAAAAGAAAGATCAGGTTTGTTACATTGGAAGCATTGCCAAGACCAGAGGGGTTGTCGAGATAGTAGATGCTATCGGGCGTACTCCAGGTAGCACAAAATTAGCGCTGGCGGGTGATCTAGAACGTTCAGCGTTGACTCGTATATTGGAAGCTTCGAGTGGTTGGGAGCGCACCAAAGCTCTGGGCTTTCTTGATCGTGATGGCGTCAAGAGAACTCTAGGTGAGTCGCGGGCGGGGCTCGTTACCCTTCATCCGACGAGGAGCTATCTAGATGCGTTGCCAGTTAAAATGTTCGAATATATGGCAGCTGGTGTTCCTGTCATCACTTCCGACTTCCCCTTGTGGCGCGAGATTGTCGAAAACACTCAATGTGGCAAGTGTGTTAATCCATTGGATGCGGCCGAAATCGCGGGTGCTATTAGTTGGTTTGTTCAAAACCCAGTTGAAGCAGAAATCATGGGGAACAATGGTCGTAGGGCTGTTAAAGAGCACTATAATTGGGGTGTTGAGAAAGGAAAACTCTTGGATCTTTACAGCCGAATCGAGCAAGAAGTATGAAAAAGCTATGGATACTAAACCACTATGCTCAGGAGCCGGGTGGTGCGGGCGGTACGCGGCATTTTAGCCTCGCTCGGTATCTCAAATCATATGGGTGGAATTCCACCATCATTGCCGCAAGTGTTGATCACCAGTCCGGTAAACAACGCTTGGCTGATAATGAGCAAAGCCGCCTTGACGTATGCCAGGATGTACCATTCCTTTGGCTGAAAACATCAGCTTACTCCGGGAACGGCGGTGGTCGGATGATCAATATGCTTCAATATGCTTGGCAGTTGGTAAAGCCAGGAACGCTGAGCAAATTGGATAAACCTGACTTGATTTTCGCTTCCAGCGTGCATCTTTTTACGGGGTTGGCTGGGGTCTTTCTTGCGTGGCGTCTAAAAGTTCCCTGTGTTTTTGAGGTGCGTGATCTATGGCCTCAAACGCTTGTAGATATGGGAAGGATACGTGACAGTGATTTCATTACACGTGTTCTTCGTGTAATAGAGAAGTTTATTTATAAGCGTTCAAAGCGGATTGTTGTTCTGTTGCCGGAAGCTTGGCGATATATCGTGCCGCTTGGCATCCCTAAAGAGCAAATTGTATGGTTGCCTAACGGTGTTGATTTAGAGGGGTTCGCGTTTTATCCACTATCGCATGAAAAACCCAGGCAGCGTTTTGAGCTTATGTACTTTGGTGCGCACGGTCAGGCAAATGGCTTGGAGAGTGTGCTTGAGGCAATGCACGTTTTGAAGTTAAGAGGTTTGGGTCAAAACGTTGTTCTTCGCATGATAGGCGACGGCCCTTTAAAAAACCAATTACAGGCGCAGGCTGCTGCGATGCAACTTGATAACGTCCTGTTTGAAGCGTCTGTTAAAAAATCTGAAATTCCTAATCTCGCACGCGAAGCAGATGCTTTCATTATTTCTGTTCTGGATCTGCCGAATCTTTATCGGTTTGGTATTAGTATGAACAAAATTTTTGATTATATGGCTGCTGGGCGTCCAACGATTATCGCATCTTCAGCAATTAATAACCCCATCGCTGAGGCTGATGGCGGCATAACGGTTTCTCCGGATAATCCTGAGGAAATGGCTGATGCTATCGTAAAGCTGGCAGATTTAAATCGTGATGAATTGTCACTGATGGGCGTGGCCGCAAGAAGATACGTCGAATCAAACCATGAGTACCAAAAACTTGCGCTGAAATTGGCAGGTGTGCTGAATGATGTGGCTAACGAGGCGTGACTGATGCAATGGAATAAAGTTGTAAAACGCTTCGCTGATATATTTATTTCAGCTTCAGCTTTGATTGTGCTGGCTCTGCCGCTGCTCGCGTTGTGTATTCTAATACGTCGTAAGCTTGGTGGGCCTATTTTCTTTCGTCAGGTGAGGCCTGGTCAATACGGGCGCCCATTTGAGATGGTAAAGTTCCGTACAATGACTGATGCAAGAGATGACAATGGGGACTTGCTGTCGGACGCCCAGCGTTTGACTTCGTTCGGTAAATTCTTGCGCGCTACTAGTCTAGATGAGTTGCCAGAACTAGTTAATGTGTTGAAAGGTGATATGAGTTTGGTTGGGCCGCGGCCTCTGTTGATGGAGTATTTGCCGCTCTACAATGAACACCAAGCTAAGCGCCATTTGGTAAGGCCGGGTATTACTGGTTGGGCTCAGGTGAATGGTCGCAATGCAATAAGCTGGGATGAAAAGTTTGATCTTGATGTCTGGTATGTCAATAACGCCTCTATGCTTCTCGATTTTAAAATTCTTTTTCTAACAGTGAAAAAGGTATTTTGGCGCGAAGGTATAAGTGCACAAGGAGATGCTACCATGCCAAAATTTACAGGTAGTAAAAAATGAAGCACTTGGCGATTCTTGGTGGTAGCGGCCATGGTAAGGTAATCGCTGATACTGCCGAATTGAGCGGATGGTCGAATGTTGTTTTTTTCGATGATGCTTGGCCTTCCCGTACGCGTAATGGGAAGTGGGAAATTATCGGCACTTCTGTCCACCTGTTACAGCGTCTCCATGAGTTTGACGGGGCTATAGTAGCTATTGGTGATAATTCGATTAGATATGAAAAAACGAAACTCCTCCTCGAGCATGGTGCTACTCTTTCGACGCTTGTCCATCCGGCAGCTACTGTAAGTGCTTACGCGACCATCGGGGCTGGCAGCGTAGTTTTCGCTGGTGCGGTAATCAATGCGGGTGCTTGCGTCGGACTGGGTGGGATTTTGAACACTGGTTGTAGTGTTGATCATGACTGCGTGCTTGCTGATTCCGTGCACATCAGTCCTGGGGTGCGGCTCGCTGGTGGAGTCAAGGTGGGTGATCGGGCTTGGGTTGGTATAGGTGCTTGCGTCAAACAGATGGTCTGTATCGGTGCTGATGCGATTGTGGGAGCCGGGGCCGCTGTAGTCTCTGACGTAGTCGAAGGCATAACGGTGGTAGGCGTGCCTGCTAGAGCCTTATAATCAGTCCACGCGGCTTGGCAATGCAGTGGTAAGATGTGCTTAGCAGTCATTGCTCACTCGCTTGATACAGTAAATCAGGATTAGTCTAATGCTGAATACACCATTTTCTCCGTGGCCTTCTTTCACCGAAGAGGAGGCGAACTGTGCTCGTGATATCATTTTGTCCAATAAGGTCAATTACTGGACGGGGCAAGAGTGCCGTCAGTTTGAAAAGGAGTTTGCTGCTTGGGCCGAAAGTGATTTTGCGGTGGCGGTTGCCAATGGCACGGTGGCTCTGGACCTGGCTCTGAAAGCTCTAACTATTGGAGCGGGTGATGAAGTAGTTGTGACTTCGCGAACCTTTCTGGCTTCCGTTTCCAGCATTATCAATGCAGGTGCGACTCCCGTTTTTGCCGATGTAAACGCTGACTCCCAGAACATAGATGCCTCCACCATTGAGGCGGCTCTGTCACCTCGAACAAAAGCCATCATCTGTGTTCACTTGGCTGGTTGGCCGTGTGATATGGACCCAATCATGGCCTTGGCAAAAGAGCGAGGCATTCGTGTGATTGAGGACTGTGCACAGGCGCATGGTGCTCGATATAAAGGCAGATCGGTCGGAACCATTGGTGATATTGGCGCGTGGTCATTTTGTCAGGACAAGATTATGACCACTGGCGGGGAAGGCGGTATGGTCACCACAAATGACCGTGATTTGTGGTCCAAAATGTGGTCGTTTAAAGATCATGGTAAGAGCTGGGAGGCTGTCTACGAGCGTCAGCATGCCCCGGGATTCCGCTGGCTGCATGAGAGTTTTGGTACCAACTGGAGAATGCTCGAGGTACAAGGTGGTATTGGCAGGATTCAGCTGAGGCGGATGCCAGAGTGGCATCAAACTCGATTGGACAACGCTCAGCGCATCTGGGATTGTGCCAAGGGACTCTATGGACTGCGAGTTCCAGAGATACCAAGCGACATCGTCCATGCTGCTTACAAATGCTACGTTTTTGTAAAACCGGATCAGCTAGCTGTTGGTTGGGATCGTGATAGAATTATCAATGAAATCAATGCGTTAGGGGTTCCCTGCTTCTCAGGCTCGTGCTCGGAAGTTTATCTCGAAAAGGCATTTGATGGTACGGGTTGGCGACCAGAGCAAAGCTTACCTACAGCTCATAAATTAGGTGAAACCAGCTTAATGTTCCTGGTTCACCCTACGCTCACGGAATCTGAAATAGTCAAGACTTGTGAGGCTTTGACTAAAGTAATGCAAGAGGCCGCTGTTAGATGACACTCTGGGCTTAGATGAGATGTAGGATTGAGTTTTTGCCGCCCAGATTTGATTTTCCTGGTCTTGGTTGGAGTTCACTCCCACAGCAGGAAGCACTTATGATTTGTATAGGAAGGGATCTGGTTTGGTTCGGAATCAGGAGAGTAAGCGGATGACGGATAAGCTGCGTACGGGGATGCTACTGCTACCCCGTCGCTACAAACGCGCGCTCCAGGTTGTAACTGACGTGCTGTTGGTGTGGCTGGCCCTCTGGCTTGCGTTTTTGGTTCGTCTTGGGATTGATGAAATCTATGAGCCGCTGCGTATTCACTACTGGCTGTTCATGGCCGCGCCAATAATTGCTATACCAATTTTTATTCGGTTCGGGATGTATCGGGCGGTTATGCGTTATTTTGGCAACGACGCATTGATCGCCATTGGTAAAGCTGTTTCGTTATCGTCGCTTATTTTAGCGCTGGTCGTTTATTGGCACAGTAACCACAGTGCAGTCGTGCCTCGCTCCATTGTGTTCAATTACTGGTGGTTGAGCCTTGTATTGATTGGCGGGCTTCGATTGGTCATGCGACAGTACTTCCTTGGGGACTGGTTTGCCGCTAGGCAGCATGTGCCTTTCACAAGCCGGGATAATGGTTTGCCAAAGGTCGCTGTTTATGGGGCGGGAGCAGCAGGGAACCAGTTGGTAGCAGCTCTCCGTATTGGCCGTGCTATGCGTCCAGTAGCTTTTGTCGATGATGATGAGAGTGTTGCTGATCGCATCATTTCTGGGCTCCAAGTTTTTCGGGGTGGGGATATCCAGAAAATGATTGAGGTTACTGGCGCCGAGGAAGTGCTTTTGGCTATCCCTTCGGCTAGTCGCGCCCGTCGTCGCGAAATATTGGGGTTGCTCGAGAACTTTCCGTTGCATGTCCGCAGTGTTCCTGGCTTTATGGATTTGGCCAGTGGCCGCGTTAAGGTCGATGATATTCAAGAGGTCGACATTGCTGATTTGTTAGGTCGCGACGCCGTTCCAGCCCAAGAGGATCTGCTGGCTCATTGCGTTACAGGTCAGGTGGTTATGGTGACTGGAGCTGGTGGATCGATCGGCTCCGAGTTGTGCCGTCAGATTCTCATGCTTGAGCCAAAGATTTTACTTCTGTTTGAGCATAGCGAGTTCAATCTCTATAGTATTCACGGCGAATTGGAGCAGCGCATTCGTCGTGAGTCCCTTCCTGTGCGTTTGATTCCGTTTTTAGGCTCAATCCGTAATCAGCAGCACTTGATCAATACCATGATGATGTGGGGTGTGAATACTGTCTATCATGCGGCTGCCTACAAGCACGTCCCTATGGTGGAGCACAACATTGCCGAAGGGGTTATGAATAATGTCATTGGTACATTAAATACAGCCCAGGCAGCGCTTCAGGCTAACGTAGCAAACTTTGTGCTGATTTCGACCGACAAGGCAGTTCGTCCTACTAATGTGATGGGTAGTACCAAGCGTCTGGCAGAGCTAATATTGCAGGCGTTGAGTAAGGAAGTGGCGCCGATATTGTTCGGGGATTCTAGCAATGTTGCGAGAGTGAATAAAACTCGCTTCACGATGGTGCGTTTTGGTAATGTGCTCGGGTCGTCAGGTTCAGTCATTCCACTGTTCCATAAGCAGATCAAGGCAGGCGGGCCGTTGACGGTCACTCATCCTAAAATCACTCGTTATTTCATGACTATTCCTGAAGCTGCCCAACTGGTCATACAAGCCGGATCAATGGGGTTGGGTGGAGATGTATTTGTCTTGGATATGGGCGAGCCTGTAAGAATCGCGGCGTTGGCTGAAAAGATGATCCATCTATCTGGCTTGAGCGTCAGGTCTGAAAAGAATCCTCATGGTGATATCGCTATTGAGTTCACTGGGCTGCGTCCAGGGGAAAAGCTGTACGAAGAACTGTTGATCGGAGATAACGTATCGCCCACTCAACATCCAATGATCTTGACGGCAAGCGAAGACTTCTTGGTTTGGGATATGCTTAGAGGGCGTCTAGCACTGTTGGTCGAAGCAGTCGAAACCGAGGACTTTGCATTTGTTCGTCAATTGCTCAGGGAATTGGTGAGCGGATATACGCCCGAGGGGGAGATTGTAGATTGGGTCTACCAGCAGCGTTTGAGGGATATCTAATAGTCTGGACTAGTCGACAGTTTATGAGCTGCCGACTAGCTTAGACGCAGGTAGAGCGTTGTTTGGGGCGTCATTGGTATTATTAAATTTGACCCAAGGTGCAGGATGTCTCTTGCAGCGAAGCGGCTGGAAAGTCTTCGGTTCACAATGCTCCGATGCGAGGTCGGATATTAACCGGCTGCGTATCCAGGTGCCTGCGGTCGTATGGCAATTTCCCGCTTAAACTAATTCTTGTCTTGTTGATAATTTTTAGAGATATAGGCGCCTTGCTTGGCAATCAGTTCTGCGAAGCCGTCTGTAAAGAAGGCTGGCCAACTAAAAAGTGGGTTTACTTCCCTGGTTGTATTTGGGCCTACATACAAGTTAAGTATGTTTTCTTTTAGTGGATAGGACTTCTGGTAAATCTGATAAATGTCCGAAACGTTGCTGGCAAACGGGTACCAACTCAGTCCAAGTATTCCGCTAAGGGAGCTTGGGCCGTATCCTAGGTTTTCATTGCTTCCAATTGTTGCATATTTGTAGCGATAAATTCCGTTGCTGCCATCCATGTAGTTTTTTAATAGAATTGATCCGTCTTGTACTATAACTACTTTGCGGGTGAATTGTTTTGAGAATCCTTTATAGGCTTTTAGTAGAAGCTTTCGTTTTCTATCGTCAGCGTCGGAAGCAGCTATCATGCTCCGGAAAAATAATGGCCAGCGATGCGAGTGAGAGGAGTCTTCGGAAATGTTTGGAACGCGCTTCTCCTCTAGGTTGGCTTTTAATTCGGTGTGTCCCGCGAATCGAAAGTCCGGATGGTCCCTCCAGATTCCAGGCTGAAAGAGCCAACCTCCATCGCTGGTGAATATTCCTCGCTCAAGTATGGTAGCAATTCCATCGCTTTGCATTTCTTTGATGCTTTCTTTGACCTGAGGGTCAATGAGTATTTTTTCTTGCTGTCTCTCGTAGATAAAATTTAGGTCAGAAGCTGCTGAAAATAAAAAAAGCTCGTAATCCGTTATAGCGGGGTAGTAGCTTAACGGCCATTTTGATTTTGTTTGAATGAAGCTGATTTTTGATTTTATCCCTGTCAGTGGGATCTCCCCCCACTGATAAGAGGGCTCGTACAGCCATCTATTATGTAGCCAATTCGAGGTCCGCTGTACAAGGTATGAGTCTACTGCGTTAAGCGGATAGTTGAACTCAATTCGGAGCGCTAGGTAGCGAGTGACGAAATACATCCACTGAGCTTGATTAAGCTGTCCGCCTGGGAGTTCCTGTCTGGCGAATCTGTCCATTAGATATTCAAATTGCTTAACACCCTTTGTATCGCCAGCGGCGAAAGCAAAATGCATAGGGATCATAAGAACATGTGAAGCATCGTAGGCATCCCGCACTTTCCATAGTGGCTCGCGAGTAAGAAGTGATATGGTATTATTCCATTTTTCGCTAGAGCTTCCGATTTCTGAGATCACCGTCTCCGAATTTTTGTGGTCGACTACATGCGGAGAAGCATAACTGGAGAGAGTGATAAGCAAAGAAAAGGCTATTGCCATTCTTTTTATTGGCGCGACTTTGTGCATGGGTAACGGTCTTCACTGGATTATGAGAGGGACTTCCTGGTGTGGGTAAGCACAATAGGCAAGTCTCTAACCTCGCTGACGATTTGTGTGTGACTCACTCGTGCCATTATCATTGAGCTCTGGAGATATTGCTGCGGTCTGCTCCCTACGAACTGCAGCATATAAACCCACGGCTGCACCAACGAGCTGGTAAGTGAAGAACTTTCCGAATACCAGCACCACAATCGTTGATGAAAGAAAGGCGAAAGCTGCAGCCGTCCGCCTTGTTCTATCTCTGTGGCCGAACACGCTGACAGATAGAGAAAGTAAAGGGATGAAAAGTAAGCCACAAAATATTAGAAAACCGAAAATACCAAGATCCTGCCAAGCTGACAGTATGTTGTGGATGTAGTAGCCTTTCTCGTAGTTGCCATAGTCTCCAAAGACTGGGCTGTCTAATGTTTTTTCGAGACCGCTGGCCGTTAACTCGTCGCGAACGTTCGAGGACTTATCCTCTGACAGGTTCAAAAGGTTGGCTATTCGGTTGTTCGCGGAGTCGGCGTTGAATGTTAGCAGTGCAGCTATTGCCATCGCTCCCAAAGCAGCAGTAGCCATTGGTGATATGGATCTATACTTTGAGCGGCACATCTCAAATGCTACATAAAATAGCGCGAATTGTACAAACTCGCTCCGTGAGCTGTTTACGTATAAGCATATAAAGCCAATGGCAAACATAATTGCTCGGTACTTTAATTTATGTATCTTAGCTATGGATACTATCAGAGGGCACATGTAGGCGATCGCAAAAACTTGATAGTTGGCAACGATCTCCGGATTTGCTGCTATCTCTTTGATGTAAAAGCGCCCTCCATTTGACAGGCCTATGATGGTCGCGCTCATCAATAGCGTAGCTATGATTGTCGTGTATTTGAAATCTTCGCTGCTGATTCGAATCCTTCTAAAGATCAAATAGCAAGCAGTAATGTTCACGATCTGCAAGGAGTGGTCACGCACATTGTCCAGGTGCTCGCCTATCAGGAAGTGATACCCAACAATTGCACTGAACATTGCGATAAATGAAATGAAGGCGGCATCAACTAAATGAATGCGTCCTGTTTTAACGATCTCAGAAATTAGTATCAAGGTAAGTGGCACAGACACTGCGCCACCCACCAGCGTGGCGTATCCACCTAAAAAAGGCGGTATGTGTCCAAGGCCCAAGGCGGTATGGTAGAAAAATGTGCCACAGAAAAGCACAAGCATTAGTAGCGCGGAAAGTCTTGGCGCTAATGCGTCCCCTTTCAAAATTGCGGCTCCTTAATAGATCTTCACTGGTCATGGGTGCGAATCATAGCGCTAGCCCTGAAAGAAACCAATAAATCGACGGGGTTGCTGCTGGTAGATCAGCATAATGGTGATGCGCAATCACCTATCCCGTGGTTTACAGCGTTGACCTATCGATGCTCTGCCTGTCACCTGGCACGCTCACAAGCTTGGGCTTTTTGTCACAGGTGCAACGTCTAACTGCCCCACGTCATTACCGATAATTGAATTCGAAAAAGTAACTGAGTATCTTCCAAGGTCAGCAAGATCGCGTGAAAAATCAACAGCTACTCCTTGCATATTCCACTTATAAGCCTCAGCCTCATAAGAAGCCCCGGACTTCAACTTCACCCAATGAGTCCCGCTAGTCGCCGGCTGCCCGAGCTTATCAGTCAGCATCTCTTTAACCAGATACAAATTATTAGCATTGCCCGTCAAAACCAACTGACTAACAGCCCCATCATCCACCGTTGCAAACACTTTATACCCCGGCGAAATAGGCAGATAAGGCAACCCCCGCACCTCAAACCGTCCCGCTTTCTCGGTCGCAACCCGGCAAGGCTCACTAGGGCGTAGATCCCCCGCCACACACTCCGGCACCTCCGTCATGAAGTCTCCCTGCAGATCAACCCCCAGGAACGCGCTAGGCGTCATAACCCGCTCAGCAAGCTGCGTGGACTGTGCCCAGACAGGCGCGGAAGCAAACAAGGCCGCAACAGCGACCGAAGGAAAAATAGAAGGCATGGACAATCCCTGTGAGCCCGGATGGCTTTTCCTGAGAAGGGGTCGTATTTTGCCCCGCCAGCAATGACAGAACAACAGTCAAAAGCGTGAACGGCGTCTTACCGCAACACTCCCGCAGCTTTCCCGTCTAGAATTGCGCCCAGTTACCTTTACCCGACACTTACTCGAGAAGCGTTCAACCCTATGACAATCCTGGTAACCGGCGGCGCCGGCTTCATCGGTGCGAATTTCGTGCTGGATTGGTTAAGCCAGTCAGGCGAAACCATCGTCAACCTGGACAAACTGACCTACGCCGGCAACCTGCGGAGCCTGGCTAGCCTGGAAGGTAATCCGCAACATGTCTTCGTGCATGGCGATATCGGCGATGGGCCGTTGGTGCAACGGCTGTTGGCCGAGCACCGCCCGCGCGCCGTGCTCAATTTCGCCGCCGAGTCGCATGTCGACCGCTCCATTCACGGCCCTCAGGCATTCGTTGAAACGAATGTGGTGGGTACCTTCCAGTTGCTGGAAGCAGTGCGGGGCTACTGGCAGGGCCTGGATGAGGCAGAGCGGGCGGCGTTCCGCTTCCTGCATGTTTCCACCGACGAGGTTTATGGCTCGTTGAAAGCTGGTGAACCTGCGTTCACCGAAACCCACCAATACCAGCCAAACAGCCCCTACTCGGCCAGCAAGGCGGCCAGTGACCACTTGGTGCGCTCCTATCACCATACCTATGGCCTGCCGGTGCTCACCACCAACTGCTCCAACAACTACGGGCCGCTGCATTTCCCCGAAAAGCTGATCCCACTGATGATCGTCAATGCCTTGGCTGGCAAGCCGCTGCCGGTGTATGGCGATGGGCAGCAGATTCGTGACTGGCTATACGTCAAAGACCACTGCAGCGCCATCCGCCGTGTGCTGGAAGCAGGGCAGGTGGGTGAGGTGTACAACGTCGGCGGCTGGAACGAAATGCCCAACCTCGACATCGTCCACCGTGTATGTGCGCTGCTCGATGAGCTTCGCCCGCGGGCTGACGGGCAGTCTTATGCCAGCCAGATCAGCTTCGTAGCCGACCGCCCAGGCCACGACCGCCGCTATGCAATCGATGCCCGCAAGCTCGAGCGCGAGCTTGGCTGGAAGCCTGCTGAAACCTTCGAAACCGGCATTCGCAAGACGGTTACCTGGTATCTGGCTAACCAGGACTGGGTCAAAGGCGTAATGGACGGCAGTTATCGTGACTGGGTCGCACAGCAATATGGGGCTGAGAAAGTTTGAAAATCTTGCTGTTGGGGAAGAACGGGCAGGTAGGTTGGGAGTTGCAGCGTGCCCTTGCGCCATTGGGGGAGGTGATTGCGCTTGACCGCCAGGGCGACGGTAGCTTGTGTGGTGATTTGAGTGACCTCGAAGGCCTGGCGGCTACAGTGCGCTCGCTAGCCCCGGATGTGATCGTCAACGCTGCGGCCTACACGGCAGTGGACAAAGCCGAGAGCGAGCCAGAGCTGGCTGCCCGAATCAATGCCGAAGCGCCGGGCGTTCTGGCACGTGAGGCCGCCAAGCTGGGAGCATGGCTGATTCACTACTCTACAGACTACGTGTTCGATGGCAGTGGCCAAGCCCAATGGCAAGAGGATGCTCCCACCGGTCCGTTGTCTGTCTATGGCCGTACCAAGCTCGATGGTGAGCTGGCCATTCAGGCCAGCGGTGCCTCTGCCGTGGTGCTGCGTACCAGCTGGGTGTATGCTGCGCGCGGCCACAATTTTGCCAAGACCATGCTGCGTCTGGCGGCGGAGCGCGATGCGCTCAACGTGGTGGCAGACCAGTTTGGTGCCCCCACTGGCGCAGACCTGATCGCCGATGTTACCGCCCATATCCTGCACCGAATATTCAGCGTGCAGGACGCGCGCCCTTTGGCAGGCACCTACCATCTTGCAGCAGCCGGCGAAACCAGCTGGCACGGGTATGCCCAGTTCGTATTGGCGCATGCCAGCCACAATGGCATTGCCTTGAGGGTTTCAGCCGAGCAGGTAGGCGCAATCAATACCGAAGCTTACCCGGTGCCGGCGCCACGCCCGCGAAATTCTCGGCTGGCATTGGCTAAACTCGAAGAAACGTTCAATCTCAAGATGCCGCTTTGGCAACAAGGCGTGCAACGCATGCTGGACGAAATCCAGCGCTAGGAATTTTTATGGCACGCAAAGGACTCATTCTGGCGGGCGGCTCTGGCACTCGCCTGCACCCCGCCACGCTGTCGGTATCGAAGCAACTGTTGCCGGTGTACGACAAACCGATGATCTACTACCCGCTCAGTACGCTGCTGCTGGCCGGTATTCGTGACATCCTGATCATCTCGACGCCACAAGACACCCCACGCTTCGAGCAATTGCTGGGTGATGGTAGCCGTTGGGGCATCAACCTTTCGTATGCCGTGCAAGCTAGCCCGGATGGGTTGGCCCAGGCGTTCACGATCGGGGCAGGCTTCATCGGCAGCGCCGCGTCTGCCTTGGTGCTGGGTGACAACATTTTCTATGGCCACGACTTCCAGGCGCTGCTGCAGAGCGCTGACCAGCGGCAGACGGGCGCGTCCGTCTTTGCATATCATGTCCAGGACCCGGAGCGTTATGGGGTCGCGGAGTTCGATGACAGCGGGCGTGTGCTGTCGATTGAAGAAAAGCCGAAGGTCCCCAAGTCCAACTATGCGGTCACCGGCCTTTATTTCTACGACAACCAGGTCGTCGACCTGGCCAGGCAGCTGAAGCCGTCGGCACGTGGCGAACTGGAAATTACCGACCTCAACAACTTGTACCTCCAGCAGCAGCAGCTGCAGGTCGAGATCATGGGGCGTGGTTATGCGTGGCTGGATACCGGTACCCACGACAGCTTGCTGGATGCCAGCCAATACATTGCCACCATGGAGCGGCGCCAGGGCCTCAAGGTCGCTTGCCCTGAAGAGATTTGCTATCGCGCGGGCTGGATCAATGCTGAACAGCTTGAGCGCCTCGCCCAGCCGTTGCTGAAAAACGGTTACGGTCAGTACCTGAAGAACCTGCTTGAAGTGAAGGTATTTTGATGCACGCTATTTCATTGGCCATCCCTGAAGTCGTCCTGTTTACCCCAAAGGTTTTCGGTGATGAGCGTGGCTTTTTCTACGAGAGTTTCAATGCGCGCGTGTTCAATGAAGTGACTGGCCTGCAGCCAGACTTCGTTCAGGACAACCATTCCCGCTCGGTGAAGGGCGTGCTGCGCGGGTTGCATTACCAATTGCCGCCCCATGCCCAAGGCAAGCTGGTGCGTGTGGTACAGGGTGAAGTGTTCGATGTGGCGGTGGATATCCGCCGTAGCTCGCCCACTTTCGGCAAATGGGTTGGTGCGGTGTTGTCGTCGCAAAACCATAACCAGTTGTGGATTCCGCCGGGTTTCGCCCACGGCTTCGTGACGTTGAGCGAGACTGCCGAGTTTGTCTACAAGACCACCGACTTCTACTCGGCCCAGAGCGAACGTTGCATTGCCTGGGATGATCAGCAAATTGCCATCGACTGGCCGATAGACTTCGAGCCCACGCTGTCCGCCAAGGACCAGGTTGGCAAGGCCCTGGCGCAGGCCGACCTGTTCGACTGACGGTACCTGCGGGGGAGGGGGCGGTGAACGTGCATTGCTCTGGTGGCCTGCGTATGATGGCGAGCTGCCATGAATCGCTTGCCAAGCGCAGCGCTGCTGCAATTGGTGACTCCGGGCGTGGCAGAAATCCGCAGCTGAGCCGGAAAAAGAACTTGTTTCAGAAAAGGGCGATTTCCATCAGCTGCAGCATTTTTATAATTAAATTCGCATAGGATATGTGATGAAGAACGCCGTTTGCCTGAGGACGCTAGATGTCGATTGATGTATCAATAGAGTCCCCGGCTCAACGCTTTGGAAGTCTGGTCAATACCTACCTGTTGCCATTGGGCTGGTTTTTCATCCTTACAGGGATGTTCTGGGCCTGGGACCGTACTACCTACCACAAGCTTTTCTACATTTTTCTTGCCCTGCCCACGCTTGGGATGTTGATCGCACAGCGTAAATGGTTCAAACCTCTCGTTTGTAACCCACTGTTCCTGGCTTTCCTGGCCTTCAGTGCCTACACCCTTTTGAGCATCGCCTGGTCCGACACGGAAAACTCCGTTGGCAGCTTGGTCAAGCGGCCACTGTACATCGCAATGTTGCTGTTCGCTGCCGGTATCATCAGCCTGCGTTCTCCTGGGCAGCTGGAGCAATGCACGCGTCTGGCAGCTATCTTCGCTGCAATTGCGGCAGGCGTTTCATTGGCTTACTTCCTCTACCTGAACCCGTCTTTTGCGGGCAGGCGTTTGGTAGGTTACGGCGCGCTGTACAACCCGTTGCTCTCCGCCCATGTATTTGGCGCATTTGCTGCGTTCTGGTTGGCATCCTGGTTCCAGGCCCGTAGCGCGCTCAGCCCATTGCCGCTTGTGTGCCTGGCGATCTTGGGGCTGGCGGTTTTCGCAACCGGCTCCCGCACGCCATTGATTGGCCTGGCGGCTGCTTTGGGTTGGCTTCTGGTGGTTGGCGACCGCAGGCGTGGGCTCATGGCCGGTGCGGTGATCGTGCTTGTGCTGATTGGCGTTGCACTGGTGTATCCCGAGGCCGTGACTCAGCGTGGCGTTTCATACCGCCCGGCCATTTGGTTGGATGCGCTGCGCCAGGCCAGCGAACATCCATGGTTGGGGCATGGTTTCGACTCACCCATGACTGTGATTATTCCGGGGCTTGGAAGAACACTTGCCGATCCGCATAACATCGAGTTAGGCGTGCTATACGCCGGTGGGATCGTAGGTTTGGCCCTGTGGATGGCGATTTACGGCGTGGCCATGTACTTCTGCTGGGCTTACCGCAAACATCCCGGTGTTACCCTGGCGGCAACCTGGCTGATCTTCGGCTTCGCCTCGGGCCTGACGGAAGGCAGTGCCTTCATGTCACGCCCGAAGGAGCATTGGTTCCTGATCTGGATTCCGATGGCCCTGGTCTATGGCCAGTCACTGGTCCACTGGAAGCGTAGCCGCGCGGCTTAAGACCAGGCCATCCGCCACATACCGCGCAGGGTCTTCTTGTTCCAGTACCTGAGCGGGATTTCTGAAAGGACTTCCCGGCTCAGTGCCTTGTCGCGGTTGGCGTACTTCAGCACCATGGAATTACGGAAGTTCATGCACACCTGCTCGTACTGCGGGTGGTCGCTGAACACGGCAAAGGTGCGCAGCACGTTATCCACCATGAAGCGGCCGTTCTTGAAGGTGTTGGTGGGGTGGTCACGGTACTGCGCCAGCACCTCGCCCAGCACGTCGATGAAGTAACCGGCACGTGCGATCGACAGTTCGATATACACGTCTTCCAGGCGGATGTCGGCATTGAAACCGCCCACTTTTTCCAGCGCCTCGCGGCGCAGCATCAATGTGGCTGCCATGGGGCCAGGCTTGCGGTCGAGGAACAGGTCGTCGAAGTCCAGGCGGCGGAAGGGCAGGTTACGGTTGCGCTGCTCGCGAGCACCCATCACCTTGCCATCCTGGTCGATGGTTTCGATGTTGGCCGAGCAAATGCCCACTTCAGGCTTGCCGTTCATGTATTCCACCTGGGTGGCGATACGGTGCGGCAGCATGATGTCATCGGAGCCGAAAGGCACGATCAGGTTACCCTTGGCGCGTGCGATCGCGTCGTTGAGCGTGCGTGCCAGGCCTTGGTTGGCCTGGAAGCGCAGGTCGAAGCCGTACTGCTCCTGAAGGCGCTTGAGCACTGCAGGGCTGTCGTCCTTGGAGCCGTCATCGATCACCAGAAGCTCGATGTTCTTGTAGGTCTGGTTGATGACGCTGGTGATGCTTGCTTCGATGTAGCGCGCATGGTTGTACGACGCGATGATCACTGTCACCAACGGAGTGTCAGTGACGGCGTGACTCTCAGAACTCATGTGAAATCCCTAGCTTTGATCCGTTTGTATGAAGCTTTGCGCAGGCTGCCTGCTTGCTCTTTTCCAAAGTGATGGCAATTCAGTGTCTTGGGCAGGCAGTTCCCATTCTAAAGGAAGGGGCATCTTGGGGATACGGTAGGCACGGCGCAGGTCGCCTACCCGTGTAGCAATGGTGCTTACCAACGACTTTCGAGTACGCCACGGGTGAAGATCTCGCGGCGCTTCAGGCGCCCGATTTCCTCATGCTTGGCAAGCGCGTATACCCGGTTGAAGGCAGCACGTTGCACATCAGGGAAGTACTCGGCCAGTGCGCATTCAACCGCGGCATCGTAGTCCGCTTCGGTTATGTAACGGTAAATTTCCCGGTAGTAGAAAAAGCCGAACTGAAAGCCCAGGGTTTCGCTGAAGAAATTGCCCGGCTCGGAGAAGCTGTTCTCCAGGTCGATGGCCTGCGCTTTGCCTTGTTGCGGGAGCATCACGTTGGCGGCCCACAGGTCCATGTGGGTGACCCCCCGGCAGTGCAGGGCATGCAGCAGTTCGAAGGCGGCCTCGATTACCTGGTGCACCGCTTCGGGCGCCCTGCGGATTCTTGCCAACCCGTCCTCGTGGCCACTGAGCAATTCGGTGATAAGGAAGAAGTCTTGCATCAGGCCGAACCTGGAGCGGCTGTAACCGTAGCCGACCAGCCTTGGCACCCGTGCACCGCGGCGGCCCGCTTCGCGCGTATTGATCAGTTCCTCGAGAGACCAGTCGTACATGCCGTTGCGCTTGGGCCTGCCGCGTTGCATGCGCAGTTTCTTTTTCAGCGAGTCGAGTTTTTCGCGCTTGGTGAACAACTGGCTCTGCACGCAGGCGAGCGGTGCGCTGACCCGTTTGGCGCTGGCGCTTTGCGCGATCAGCTGTTCGAAGGCTTGTCGGGTGTGAGGGGCAATGGGGCCCTGAAGGTGCAGGGTGGTGTCGCGATACCGCAGGGTGTGGGGGTATTCGTCTTGCCAGATCTGTGTGTCGCCAACCACGCTTCGTCCTTGTAGTATCAAAAAGCCATATTTCAATGGATCCAATGTTACAGAATTTTCACATTATTCCTACAATTTATTGACGTTCGTTAACCTGATCGTATGGTATAGGGCCGCACCGGCGGCCTCTATTGCTCAAGCCTTGGGCGCCTTCTGCGCATCCTGTGCAACGGCAAGATCAGCGAGCGCCTGCACTATCCGCCCACACGCTTTGCCATCGCCGTAGGGGTTATGCGCCACGCTCATCTCCCGGTAAGCCCCCTCATCCGTCAACAACCTGGCCAGCTCACCGGCAATGGAATCCACCTCCGTACCCACCAGCTTCACAGTCCCCGCTGCCACGGCCTCTGGCCGCTCCGTGGTATCGCGCATCACCAGCACCGGTTTGCCCAGTGCCGGTGCTTCCTCCTGAATGCCCCCCGAGTCGGTCAAAATTACATACGCACGGCTCATCAGGTAAACGAACGGCAGGTAATCCAGTGGTTCGATCAGGTAGATATTCCCCACATCCGCCAGCAGCCGGTTGACCGGTTCGCGCACGTTGGGGTTGAGGTGCACCGGGTACAGCACATCCACCTCGGGGAACTGGCGCGCCGTCTGTACCAAAGCCTGGCAGATGCGTTCGAAGCCACCGCCAAAGTTCTCGCGGCGGTGGCCTGTTACCAGCACCATGCGGCGGTTGGCTGACAGGTAATCGAACTGGCGTTCGAACTGGGCCCTCAGCGCTGGGCTCTCCAGTTTGTGCACCACTTCCAGCAGGGCGTCGATCACGGTGTTGCCGGTGGTGAAAATGCTCGCCGGGTCGGTGCCTTCCCTTAGCAGGTTGTCACGCGAGGTGGCGGTGGGGGCGAAGTGCAGGGCGGCCAGGGTGCCGGTCAGGCGCCGGTTGCCTTCCTCTGGCCAGGGGGAATACAGGTTGTTGGTGCGCAGGCCGGCTTCTACGTGGGCGATGGGGATTTGCTGGTAATAGGCCGCCAGGCTGGTGGCAAACGTGGTCGCGGTGTCGCCATGCACCAGCACAACATCGGGCTTGAATTCGGCCAGTACCGGCTGGATACCCTGCAAAATCCCGGTAGTCACGCCGGTCAGGTCCTGGCCGGGTTTCATGATGTTCAAGTCGTAATCGGGGGTGATATCGAACAGTTCCAGTACCTGGTCGAGCATTTGCCGGTGCTGGCCGGTGACGCACACGCGGGACTCGAAGCGGGCATCCTGGGCGAGTTGCAGGGCAAGCGGGGCCATCTTGATGGCTTCTGGACGGGTGCCAAATACGGTGAGGGTCTTGAGGGGCACGGCGGTGATCCTCTTGCTGGACGGGGGCAGTACGGGTGGGCCGAATGGGCTGGGCAGGCGCGTGAAGGCTGGCCTGGTGGACGGGCTGGGTGCGAGGGCAAGCGGCGGGTGAATGGGGGCATGCAGCTTGGGTCCTTCAAGCAAACGGCTGTCCATTGCTCAAAAAATCTAGCAGTTGGTTCATGTGATGCCAGTTGGCAGGTGGTGTGTTTGCCAGCTGCAGAGTGCGGTTGTTTGTGATCAGGCCTTGTTCACCGGGGGTTGTAGGAATGTGGGCAGGTTTTGCTGTGAATGCGGCATCGGACAAACGGGTATTCGGCTACAGGCCATAAGGGATGGCGCCAATGCTCTAGGGGCGGGGTGGTTGAGGGGGGAAAGGCCATTGTTTCTGGGTTGGCGAAGTTGGGTTGGTGATTGATCGATTTGGTAACCATTCGCCGATGATGGTGGCTGTTTCGGTGTGGGGTTTGCCGCTAGGGTTGATTGCGCGGCCGAAGGAAAGCGGCTGCTGGAAAATGACCAACCCAGGAGTATTCACCATGCGTAACAACGTTCTGTCGTACTTGCTGCTGCCGCTGTTCGCCAGCCTGTCCTTTTCCCTTAGCGCTGCCCCGGCCAGCACTACGGCGGTGGCCGAGCCGGTGCCGGTGGTAACCCAGCAGCAGGCCCAGCAGCCGCAGCGGCTGGACCTGAACACGGCTGATGCGCTTACTTTGCAGAAGGAGCTGAACGGGATAGGGAAGGCCAAGGCTGAGGCCATAGTGGCCTACCGGGAGGCCAATGGGCCGTTTGCTTCGGTGGATGAACTGCTGGAGATCAAGGGGATTGGTAATGCGTTGCTGGAGCGTAACCGGGACAAGGTGATGGTGGAATAAGGGGGAGGGGCTGGGGTTTGTGTCCTGGCCCTGACTTTCATGAAGATTCAATTGAGAGAACTGAATTCGAAAGCGGTCCGCGTACCCTGTGGGAGCGGCTTTAGCCGCGAAGAAACAAACGCGGTGCATGGCACCGGCTGCGCCGGTATTCGCGGCTAAAGCCGCTCCCACAGGGACCCTGCCGACTCAATGAGTTATGTATCAGCCGGTCAGATCGTGCCAGCGATCGGCGTGCGTGCTAGCGGTCCTGCGCATCCTTGGCATCCGCTTCGGCATTGCGCTCATGCACCTTGCGCAGCTGTTCTTCGGTCAGTGGCAGTTTATTTGCCGTATCGCGCAGCAGCATCAGCCCGCCGACGATCGAGCCGAGGGCTATGATGAGTATCAGCCAGGCATACCAGGGCATTGTCGTTCTCCTTTGCTGGTGATGGGCAGCGCTTGTACAAATGTTGAGCAATTGCCCGTTCCGTTGGTTCAATTATAGGAGCCAGCCACTGTCGGGCCAATTCCGTGACCTGCGGGCCCCAAAGCTTGTGCCACTTCGTTTACAATGCGCGCCGTTTTCGACTTGCCAAGAGACCCTGCCCATGTCCGCCTGCCAGACGCCCCTGATCGTCGCCCTGGATTTCCCTACCCGTGAGGCCGCCCTGAAGCTGGCTGACCAGCTTGACCCTGCGCTGTGCCGGGTGAAGGTTGGCAAGGAGCTGTTCACCAGCAGCGCTTCGGGCATTGTCGAAACCCTGTGCGACAAGGGCTTCGAAGTGTTCCTGGACCTCAAGTTCCACGACATCCCCAACACCACCGCCATGGCGGTGAAGGCCGCGGCCGAGATGGGTGTATGGATGGTGAACGTGCATTGCTCCGGTGGCCTGCGCATGATGGCGGCCTGCCGTGAAGAGCTGGCCAAGCGCAGCGGCCCGCAGCCGTTGCTGATTGGTGTGACCGTGCTGACCAGCATGGAGCGTGAAGACCTGGCCGGCATCGGCCTGGATGTCGACCCGCAAGAGCAGGTGCTGCGCCTGGCGGCGCTGGCCGAGAAGGCTGGCATGGACGGTTTGGTGTGCTCGGCGCTTGAGGCCCCGGCACTGAAGGCGGCGCACCCGTCGCTGCAGTTGGTGACCCCGGGCATTCGCCCGGCAGGCAGTGCGCAGGATGACCAGCGCCGTATCCTCACCCCACGCCAGGCACTGGATGCAGGTTCGGACTACCTGGTGATCGGCCGCCCGATCAGCCAGGCCGCCGACCCGGCGCAAGCGCTGGCTGCGGTAGTCGCTGAAATACGCGGCTGAACCCGACCAATGAAAAAGGGCTGCGGATGCAGCCCTTTTTCATTTTTGTGTCGTGCTATCAGCCCTGAGCTGTCGACCAGTCGATCCAGCCGAACTGCCAGGTAGCCAGGATCAATAAACCGAAGGCGATGCGATACCAGGCAAACGTCGCGTAGCTGTGGTTGGCGATGAACTTGAGCAGCGCACGCACGGCGATCATGGCGAAGATGAACGAGGTCACGAAGCCGATGGCGAACACCGGCAGGTCGCCGGGCTGGAACAGCTCACGGTACTTGTAACCCGAATACACTGCTGCGCCGACCATGGTCGGCATCGCCAGAAAGAACGAGAACTCGGTGGCCGCCTTGCGCGACAGGCCGAACAGCAGGCCGCCGATGATGGTGGACCCGGAACGCGACGTGCCCGGGATCATTGCCAGGCACTGGACGAAGCCGATCTTCAGGGCATGGCTCCAGCGCATGTCATCGACGTGGTCGACTGCCACGCGGTGGGTACGGCGTTCGGCCCAGAGCATGATTACCCCGCCAACCACCAAGGCCGTTGCCACGGTGATCGGGTTGAACAGGTAGTGGTGAATCAGGTCGGCGAACAGCACGCCCAGCACCACCGCTGGCAGGAACGCCAACAGCAGGTTGCCGGTGAAGCGCCGCGCCGCGGGCTGACTGGTCAGGCCGAACACCACTTCCAGGATCTTGCCGCGAAACTCCCACACTACCGCCAGGATCGCCGCCAGCTGGATGATGATGTTGAACGCTATCGCGCGTTCACCGCCGAAATCTATCAAATCGGCAACGATGATCTGGTGCCCGGTACTGGAGATCGGTAGAAACTCCGTGAGCCCTTCAACCACTCCCAGGATGATTGCCTGGAAGGCAGTCCATAAATCCATTGATCCCCCCGTTGGAGCCGTGCTGCTTGCACGGCCCATGCTCTTGATTTACCTATGATTGCCGGTTCAGGCGGCGAAGATGTTGGTGCGCGCCGGATGCTACCAGAGCGACGGTGCGAAGACTTGTGCGGGGTTGTAACGGTGTGGAAGCGTCTGCTGTGCCGGCCGCTCCCACAAGGGGCTGCGTTGCCTTGTCAGTGCAGCTTGTTCTTGGCCAGTTCGATGTCGTTCATCAGGGCCTTGGCCATGGCCAGCAGGTAATCGGCGGAGCCCAGCAGCTTGTGGTCATCCTCCATGTCGCCTTCGCGCACAAGGTGCTTGATGTAGCCCAGCAGGACTGACACGTGCTCGTAGGCATCATCGATCGGTATGCCGGGTTGTACGCGGAGCAGGTCCAGGGTGGGGTTGCCGGCTTCGAGGAAGGTTTCCAGGCCTGCGGTTAGGATGGGGGAGGGGGTGTACTTTTTCATGGTTAAGATCCAGTGCGTGACGAGGAGCAACCACCCGGATCTTTCTCACGGACAAGGGTGGCAGCCATTGCGCGGGGTGAGAAACCGGTGCACTGACGCCGGCCAAGCCGAAGCCTGCCCGCGAATGGCTGCCATTGAACAGTGGAGCAGCAGTGCATAACAGGTTCTCACACCCGGTCACCAACATGGCGACCCGGTGAAGTTATCCCTGAGGGATTTCCCCGACAATTCAGCTGCTTCCGACCGCTGCGTAGGATAGTTCGCTTGCTGCTTCAAGCTGAAGCGGTGAGAGCAAGGTTCAGGAAAATCTGACGCGCTGCGAACGCGGTGCTGCAGTTATCGCCGGGGCCGCTGTGCGGCCCAATCGCCGGCAAGCCAGCTCCCACAGGTACAGCGTCGGACTCAAGGGTGGCGCTGTACCTGTGGGAGCTGGCTTGCCGGCGATGAGGCCAGTATTGACTACCTCAATCTCGAACCTTGAGCACCAACTTGCCAAAGTTCTCCCCACTGAACACCTCCCACAGGTACAGCATCGGGCTCAAGGGTGGCGCTGTACCTGTGGGAGCTGGCTTGCCGGCGATGAGGCCAGTGTTGGCTACCTCAATCTCGAACCTTGAGCACCAACTTGCCAAAGTTCTCCCCACTGAACACCTCCCACAGGTACAGCATCGGGCTCAAGGGTGGCGCTGTACCTGTGGGAGCTGGCTTGCCGGCGATGAGGCCAGTGTTGGCTACCTCAATCTCGAACCTTGAGCACCAACTTGCCAAAGTTCTCCCCACTGAACACCTCCCACAGGTACAGCATCGGGCTCAAGGGTGGCGCTGTACCTGTGGGAGCTGGCTTGCCGGCGATGAGGCCAGTGTTGGCTACCTCAATCTCGAACCTTGAGCACCAACTTGCCAAAGTTCTCCCCACTGAACACCTCCCACAGGTACAGCATCGGGCTCAAGGGTGGCGCTGTACCTGTGGGAGCTGGCTTGCCGGCGATGAGGCCAGTGTTGGCTACCTCAATCTCGAACCTTGAGCACCAACTTGCCAAAGTTCTCCCCACTGAACAGCTTCAGCAAGGTCTCGGGGAAGGTCTCCAGCCCTTCCACCACATCCTCCTTGCTCTTCACCTGCCCGCTGGCCAGCCACCCGGCAATCTCCAGCGCGGCCTTGCCGTAATCCTTGGCGTAATCCATCACCACGAAGCCTTCCATGCGCGCGCGGTTTACCAGTAGCGACAGGTAGTTGGCCGGGCCTTTCACCGCTTCCTTGTTGTTGTACTGGCTGATGGCGCCGCAAATCACGATGCGTGCCTTGAAGTTGATGCGGGTCAGCACGGCGTCGAGGATGTCGCCGCCGACGTTGTCGAAGTACACGTCCACGCCTTTGGGGCATTCGCGCTTCAGGCCGGCCAGCACATCTTCGGCCTTGTAGTCGATCACCCCGTCAAAGCCCAGTTCGTCCTTAAGGTACTGGCACTTCTCGGCGCCGCCGGCAATGCCGACCACGCGGCAGCCTTTGATCTTGGCAATTTGCCCGACAATGCTGCCCACCGCGCCTGCCGCGCCGGAAATGACCACAGTGTCACCGGCCTTGGGCTGGCCGACGTCCAGCAGGGCGAAGTAGGCGGTCATGCCGGTCATGCCCAGCGCCGACAGATAGCGCGGCAGGGGCGCCAGGCTGGGGTCGATCTTGTGCAGGCCCTGGGGTTCGCCAGTGAAGTAGTCCTGCACGCCAAGGGCGCCGCTTACATGGTCGCCCGGCTTGTAGGCGGGGTGGTTGGAGGCAACAACCTCGCCAACACCCAGCGCGCGCATCACCTGGCCCAGGGCCACGGGCGGGATGTAGGACTTGCCTTCGTTCATCCAGCCGCGCATGGCCGGGTCCAGCGACAGGTACAGGTTGCGCACCAGCACCTGGCCTTCGCCGGGTTGTTCGGCGGGCACGGTCTCGAAGCTGAAGTCGTCACGGCGCACGGCGCCGACCGGGCGTTTGGCGAGCAGGAAGCGGCGGTTGGTGTTGGTCATGGCGGGTCCTTGTGGGCAATGGAAGGGGGAGGCGTCAAATCTACCCTGTTGATGTAGGCAGGTCCTTAACATCACTGACAAGCATGGTAGCCCAACCGGTGGGGTGATGATGCTGCCCGGGCGGCTGGTGGCTGACTATGCTCTGAACCCCACCAAGCACGCTTTGGAGCACGCGATGAGCATGACCTTTTCCGGCCAGGTAGCCCTGGTCACCGGCGGTGCCGCCGGCATCGGCCGGGCAACTGCCCTGGCTTTCGCCCGGGAGGGCCTGAAGGTGGTGGTGGCCGACCTCGACCCGGCCGGTGGCGAGGCAACTGTGGCCCTGATCCACGCTGCGGGCGGGGAGGCGCTGTTCATTGCCTGCGACGTTACCCGTGACGCCGAGGTGCGCCAACTGCACGAGCGCCTGATCGCCGCCTATGGCCGGCTGGACTATGCCTACAACAACGCAGGTATCGAGATAGAGCAGGGCCGCCTGGCCGAGGGCAGCGAGGCGGAGTTCGATGCCATCATGGGCGTCAACGTGAAGGGTGTGTGGCTGTGCATGAAGTACCAGCTGCCGTTGCTGTTGGCCCAGGGCGGTGGGGCCATCGTCAATACCGCTTCGGTGGCGGGCTTGGGCGCGGCGCCGAAGATGAGCATCTACAGCGCCTCCAAGCACGCGGTGATCGGCCTGACCAAGTCGGCGGCCATCGAGTACGCCAAGAAGGGCATCCGGGTGAATGCGGTGTGCCCGGCGGTGATCGACACCGACATGTTCCGCCGCGCCTATGAGGCCGACCCACGCAAGGCCGAGTTTGCCGCTGCCATGCATCCGGTGGGGCGCATTGGCAAGGTCGAGGAAATTGCCAGTGCCGTGCTGTACCTGTGCAGTGATGGCGCGGCGTTTACTACTGGGCATTGCCTGGCGGTGGATGGTGGGGCTACGGCGATCTGAGCCGAAACCGCGTGGCCTTCTTCGCGGGCTTGCCCGCTCCCACAGGTACCCCGCTGACCTCAGGTCCTGTGATGTCCCTGTGGGAGCGGGCAAGCCCGCGAAGAGGCCCTGGCAGACCACCTCAATGCCAGCCCAACCACCACACATCCCACCACCAGCACACCACCAAACACCAGCAACGCCAACTGTGACCCCAGCCGGTCGCTCAACAGACCGGTAAAGATCACCGGCAGGCTGAACCCCAGGTACGCCAGCAGGAAGAACCCGGCACTGGCCCGTGTCTTCTCGCTGCCGGCCAGCTCGTTCACCGCCGCCAGCCCGCCCAGGTAGATAAACCCGTAGCACGCACTACTGGCCGCCACCGCACCCAGCAATACCGCGCTCAGCTGGCCGCTGTCCGCACCCCAGGCCAGCACGGCATAGCTGCACGGTAATATCACCAGCCCCAGCAACGTGGCCGTACGGCTGCTGAGGCGCCGTGCCATGGGCTGGAACAACAACCCGCAACTGATCACGCAGAAGGTCGAGAACCCCGACCAGGCGCTAAGCCCATGCTGGCGCAGGATGCCCGGCAGCAGGGCGATCACCAGCCCCACGCAGGCCCACGCCAGCAAAATGGCCAGGCCATAGGCCACGCTGCCACGCGGGTAGCAGGGCAGGCGCAGCATGGGGTTGCGTTGTGCCGGGCGTGGGTCCGGCAGGCGCCACACCAGCAGCATGGCCAGCGCCGCCAGCAGCAGTTGCAGGTGGAAGCTGCCTGGGGTCAGGCTGAGGCCGCGCAGCAGGAACAGGCTGGTCAGCGCCGCACCCAGGCCAAAGCCCAACGAGGTGCTGGCGGTAACCCAATTGGCGGCGCGGGTGTTGTCCGCGCCGCCCATCAGTTCACCCATGTAGGCGGTGGCCGTGGCCGAGGCCAGGCCGGTACCCAGGCCGAGGAACAGCCGCGCCAGGCCCAGGGTTTGCAGGCTGGGGGCCAGCAGCATCAGCACGGTGGCGACCATCGACAGGGCCAGTGCGGCGAGCACCAATGGCCGGCGCCCAACCCGGTCGGCCAGCCCGCCCAGGGCCAGCAGCACGGGTAGCACGCCGAGCACATAGCCGGAGAAGGCCACTGCGGTGGCGGCGGCGCCTTGGCCGGAGAGGTCGGCATAGGTGATGTACAGCGGGGCCTGCAGGTTGACGGCCAGGGTGATCAGGCAGAGGGCGAAGGCCAGGCGGGCCGGGGCGGAGGGCATGGGTAGGGATCCTGGTTCTGTAGTGGCTGTACCGGCCCTTTCGCGGGTGAACCCGCTCCCACAGGTACTGCACCGCTCTCGGGTTGGGTGCTATCTCTGTGGGAGCGGGTTCACCCGCGAAAGGGCCGGGCCTGCCAACTCTGATGCCAGCCCATTCCCATCACCAGGCACACCGCCAACCCTTTTATGCTTAACTGTTCGCTCAAAACCAGCGAACACTTGCCCCATGCACTTGCCCCTCGACCGCACCAGCACCACCCCGCTGGTACAGCAACTCACCGACCACCTGCAAACCTGGATCGACCAGCACCGCCTGCGCCCCGGCGCGCGCCTGCCGTCGATCCGCGCCTTGGCCCGCAGCCAGGCGGTCAGTGCGTCGTGTGTGATCGAAGCCTACGACCGTCTGGTCGCCAGCGGCTGGCTGGAGGCCCGCCACGGCACTGGCTTTTTCGTCGCCGAGCGCAAACCCGGCCTGGCCGTGGAAGACGCCCAACCCTGGGGCGAGGCCGGCGACGGCAGCTGGCGGCAGTTTCGCGAGGGCCATGACGAGTTGCTCAAGCTGGGCTGTGGCTGGTTGCCCAGCAGTTGGCGCGCCGCCACCGAACTGGCCCAGGCAGTGCGCCAGGTCAGCCGCGGCAACCCACAGGACCTGTTCGACTATTGCCCACCTTTGGGCTTGGCCAGCCTTCGCCAGCAGTTGCACAAGCGCCTGGCGCAGCTGGGCATCGCCGCCGGCCCCGAACGTATCCTCACTACCCACGGCGCCAGCCACGGCCTCGACCTGCTGGTGCGCACCCTGCTGCGCCCGGGCGACACGGTGCTGGTGGAAAACCCCGGCTACTACAACCTGTACAACCTGCTGCGCCAGCACCAGGTGCACATGCTGCCGGTGCCGCGCACCGCCGAAGGCCCGGACCTGGCCACCCTCGAAGCCCTGCTGGCGGCGCACAAGCCGCGCTGCCTGTTCATCAACAGCCTGTACCAGAACCCCACCGGCACCAGCCTCACGCCCAAGGTGGCGTATCGCCTGCTGGAGCTGGCCCGCGAGCACGACTTGCGCATCATCGAGGACGATATCTACGCCGACTTCCAGGAAGGCCCGGCCACCCGCCTGGCCACCCTCGACAGCGAACAGCGGGTAATCTACATGGCCAGCTTTTCGAAAACCCTCAGCAGCTCGCTGCGGGTCGGCTACCTGGTCGCCGACCCGGCATTGCTGGCGCGCCTGGCCGAGTTGAAGATGGTCAGCGGCATCGGCACCTCGCGCTTTGCCGAGCAGGTGGTGGGGCAGATGCTGGCCAACGGCAGCTACCGCAAGAGCGTGCAGCGGCTGCGTGTGCGCCTGGGGCAGCACATGGCCAGGCTGCTCGGCCAACTGGAACAGGCGGGCTGGCAGGTGTTCTGCGAGCCCTACGGCGGCATGTTCGTCTGGGCCTGCGTGCCGGGCCGGGATTTCGCCAGCCTGGAGCGCCTGGCGCTGGAACACGATGTGCTGCTCACCCCCGGCAGCGCCTTCGATTACCAGGGCACGGCCAGCGCCTGGCTGCGCATCAATGTCGCCTACGGGCAGGACTCTCGCGCCCAGGCCTTCCTTCAGCACGCAGGGCGACCTCTGCCAAGCTGATAGCGACACGCTCATAGCTATTTGACACTATTCTGACGCCAGGCCCTTGTTCATCGGCTGGCAACGTTGCCACCCTTGGCCTTCGGGATAACCTCGCACGCAGAAGGGGAATCGGCATGGGCGCGAGCAAGCACGGTGTGCTGGCCAACCTGGGCATGGCCCGCAAACTCGGCCTGGGCTTTGCCCTGGTGCTGGTGCTGACCCTGGCGGTGGCGGCCATTGGCATTGCCGCGCTGCACAGCGTTGGCCAGCGCTTCGACAGCTTGCGCCAACTGGCTCAGTTCAATACCGACCTGCTGCGCTTGCGCCAGCACGAGCAGGCCTTTGCCCTGCGCTCCGACCTGCAGCAGGCCGAGGCCTTGCGCAGCGGCCTGCAGGGCCTGGCCGAACGCGCCCGTGGCCTGCCGGCGCTGGCGGCGGCGGAAACCGACCTGGCCGCCTACGGCCAGGCATTCGAGGCCTTTGTCGAGGCGGTGCAGGCCAAGGAGCTGGCGCTGGACATGGCCAGCTGGTCGGTGTCCAGCGTGGCCAACAACCTCGATGTGCTGCAGGCCGGCCTGGCTGACGACGGCGTGTATACCCTCAAGCAGTCCCAGGGCCAGCAGGGCGGTGCGTTCCTCGAGCAGGCCGGGCAGGTGGCACAGGTGTCGCGGCTGATGCTGCAGGCCATGGATGAAGCGCGGGTACGCCTGGAAAAAAGCCGCAAGGGCGAAGAGGGCGTCAGCCAGGACCGCATCGCCCAGACCGTCGAGGCCGCCAGCCTGGTCAGCCAGTTGCAGGGCGCCGTCAGTGATGCCGGCTACCAGAGTGTGCTGGGCGAAGTGGCGGGGCACATTGGCAGCTTCTCGGAAAAGCTCAACGAATACACTGACCAATTGGCCCGCGAGCAGGGCTTGAAGGCGCAGTTGCAAGCCAGTGCCGAACAAGTCACCAGCCGGGTCGACCAGGCTTACCTGGGGCAGGAGCAGGCCCTGCAGGGCGAACTGCAACGCAATGCCGTGGCCATCGGCCTGGCTACGGCATTGGCGCTGCTGGTAGGTGTGCTGGCCGCCTGGCTGATAACCCGCGCCGTGGTCGGCCCGCTCAAGCATGTGATTGCCCGCGCCCAGCGCATCGCTGCCGGCGAGTTGAGCTTTGATGCCCAGGCACCACGGCGTGACGAAGTAGGGCAGCTGATGCAGGCCATGCAGCAGATGGCGGCGGGCCTGTCGGGCATTGTCAGCGGTTTGCAGCAGGGCATCGAGCAACTGGCCGGCAATGCGCAGGCGCTATCGGCGGTGACCGAGCAGACCAATCGCGAGGTGGGCAGCCAGAAGGAAGAGACCGAGCAGGTGGCCACCGCCATGCAACAGATGACCGCCACCGTGCACGATGTGGCGCGTAATGCCGAAGAGGCGGCGCAGGCGGCCCAGGCTGCGGACGAGAAGGTTGATTCCGGGCAGCAGGTGGTGCGCCAGAGCATGCAGCGCATCGAGCAACTGGCGGCGGCGGCGGAGACGGCCAGCGCCGGTATCGACAGCCTCAGTGCCGAGATCCACACCATTGGCGACGTGCTGGAAGTGATCAAGAGCGTGGCCGAGCAGACCAACCTGCTGGCGCTGAATGCTGCTATCGAAGCCGCCCGGGCGGGTGAGCAGGGCCGTAGTTTTGCCGTGGTCGCTGATGAGGTGCGTGCACTGGCGCGGCGTACCCGGCAGTCTACCGAGCAGATCGAGACCCTGGTCGCCAGCCTGCGTGGCAATGCCCAGCAGTCGGTGGCGCAGATTCGCGGTAGTACCGAGCTGGTGCGTTTGGCGGTGGCTGATGCACTGCAGACCGAAAGCGCGCTGGGCAGCATCGCGGCGGCGGTGTCATTGATCCAGCAGATGAACCAGCAGATTGCCGCGGCGGCCGAGCAGCAGAGCTCGGTGGCGGAAGAGATCAGCCGCAGCGTCACGCAGATCCGTGGTAGTGCCGATCAGGCGGCGTTGGCGATGCAGGACAATGCCCGGTCGAGTATCGAGCTGGCGCAGTTGGGTACCGACCTGAAGGGGATGGTGGGGCATTTCAGGTTGTGATCTGGGCTTGGGCGTTGTGTTGCCTGTACTGGCCTCTTCGCGGGTAAACCCGCTCCCACAGGAATACCACAATGCTGAATATTGTGTGTTCCCTGTGGGAGCGGGTTTACCCGCGAAGAGGCCGGTACAGGCAACAAATACCTTCAGGCCCTGCGCGGGTTGAGGATCATCAAGGCCAATACCCCCGCCACAATCCCCCAGAACGCCGAACCGATCGAGAACAAGGTCAGCCCCGAAGCGGTCACCATGAAGGTAATCACCGCCGCCTCCCGCTCCCGCGCTTCGCTCATGGCCACGGTCAGCCCGTTCATGATCGAGCCGAACAGCGCCAGCGCCGCAATCGACAGCACCAGCTCTTTCGGCAGCGCCGCAAACAGCGCCGCCAAGGTCGCGCCGAACACCCCGGCAATGCCATAGAAAATCCCGCACCACACCGCCGCGGTATAACGCTTGGCCGGGTCTTCATGGGCATGCGGCCCGGTGCAGATCGCCGCGCTGATCGCCGCCAGGTTGACCCCGTGCGAGCCGAACGGTGCCAGCAGCAGCGAGGCAAAGCCGGTGGCCGAGATCAGCGGCGAGGCCGGCACCTGATAGCCGTCCGCGCGCAGCACGGCCACACCCGGCATGTTCTGCGAAGTCATCGCCACCACGAACAGCGGGATGCCAATGCTGATGGTCGCCGCCAGCGAGAAGCTTGGCGTGGTCCACACCGGCGTGGCCGCTTCCAGGCGGAAGCCGCTGAAGTCCAGCAGGCCCAGGGCGCCGGACAGCACCGTGCCCACCAGCAACGCGGCCAATACGCAGTAACGCGGCGACAGGCGCTTGACCAGCAGGTAGCTGAAGAACATGCCCAGTACCAGCAAGGTGCGGTGCTGGGCGGCAACGAATATTTCGCTGCCGATCTTGAACAGGATGCCCGCCAGCAGCGCCGAGGCCAGCGAGGCCGGGATGCGCTTGACCAGGCGCTCGAAGCTGCCGGTCAGGCCACAGATCAGCACCAGCACGGCGCAGGTGATGTAGGCGCCGATCGCCTCGCCATAGCTGACTCCGCCCAGGCTGGTGATCAGCAGGGCGGCGCCGGGGGTGGACCAGGCCACTGTGATCGGCGTGCGATAACGCAGCGACAGGCCGATGCTGCACACCGCCATGCCGATCGACAACGCCCAGATCCATGACGAAATCTGCGCGCTGGTCAGCCCGGCAGCCTGGCCGGCCTGGAACATCAGCACCAGCGAGCTGGTATAGCCGGTGAGCATGGCGATGAAGCCGGCGACTACCGCCGACGGGGAGCTGTCTGCCAGGGGCCGCAGGCGTGCGGAAGTGGCATCGGTCATGAACAAAATCCTTGTAAAGGTGTAAGCAGTTTTTTCAGACTACAGCGAGCAAGGTTGATCCTTGCCATACAGCGGCCATTGCTTTTAGCCGTACAGTCGCCAACTATTGGGCGCAAATGCAGAACTGCTTGGGAGTGAAGGGGCGATGTACAAGGTCTATGGCGACTACCAGTCGGGCAACTGTTACAAGGTCAAGCTGATGTTGAGCCTGCTGGGCCGGCCATATGAATGGCACCCGGTGGACATCCTCAAGGGCGAGACCGAAACGCCCGAGTTCCTGGCGATGAACCCCAACGGCAAGGTGCCGGTGCTGGAGTTGGAAGACGGCAGCTACCTGTGGGAGTCCAATGCCATTCTCAACTTCCTGGCCGATGGCAGCGAGTTTTTGCCCACCGAGCCACGCCTGCGCACCCAGGTGTTGCAGTGGCAGTTCTTCGAGCAGTACAGCCATGAGCCGTACATTGCCGTTGCGCGTTTCATCCAGTTCTACCTGGGGTTGCCGGACGAGCGCCTGGAGGAGTACCGCAAGCTGCACAAGGGCGGTTACAAGGCCCTGAGGGTGATGGAGCGGCAGCTGCAGATGACGCCGTACCTGGTCGGCGAGCAGTATTCGATTGCCGATGTGGCGTTGTATGCCTACACCCATGTGGCGCAGCAGGGCGGGTTCGACCTGGCCGACTACCCGGCAGTGAGGGCCTGGCTGGAGCGGGTCAGCAGCCATCCACGGCATGTGCCGATGGTGGGCTGATCTTTAGCCTGTACTGGCCCTATCGCCGGCAAGCCAGCTCCCACAGGTTCACCACAGGACTGAATATTGTGGGATCCCTGTGGGAGCTGGCTTGCCGGCGATAGGGCCGGTACAGGAAACCTGCAAACTGTCAGGCCGAAGCGAACCGCTCATCCAGGTAGGCAATGATCGCCTTGGACTCATACATCCAGGTCACCTTGCCCGCTTCTTCAATGCGCAGGCACGGCACTTTCACCCGGCCGCCACCTTCCTGCAGGGCCTGGCGGTGCACCGGGTCGTTCTTGGCATCGCGCAGCGCCACCGGCACGTTCAAACGGTGCAGGGTACGGCGGGTCTTGACGCAGAACGGGCAGGCGTGGAACTGGTACAGCGCCAGGCCCTGGGCCGCTTGCTCGACGCGGGCCTGGGCGGCGGCGTCGCGCTTGCGCTTGGCCGGGCGGCTGATCCAGTCGCCGAACACGATGAGCTGGCCGAGGCCAACCCGCAGGGCTTTGACGATCATGGGCAACTCCTGAAATGAAAAAGCCGACCCGGCAGGGTCGGCTCGGGGTCAGCAGCCAATCACTTGATCAGGCTGAGGAACTCGCTGCGGGTGGCGGCGTTTTCGCGGAACTCACCCAGCATCACCGAGGTGATCATGGTCGAGTTCTGCTTCTCGACACCGCGCATCATCATGCACATGTGCTTGGCTTCGATGACCACGGCAACGCCGGCGGCGCCGGTTACCTGCTGCACGGCCTCGGCAACCTGGCGGCTGAGGTTTTCCTGGATCTGCAGGCGGCGAGCGTACATGTCGACGATGCGCGCCACCTTCGACAGGCCCAGTACCTTGCCCTTGGGCAGGTAGGCCACGTGCGCCTTGCCGATGAACGGCAGCATGTGGTGTTCGCACATCGAATACAGCTCGATGTCCCGGACCAGCACCATTTCGCTGTTGTCAGAGCTGAACAGCGCGTTGTTGGTGACTTCTTCCAGTGTTTGCTCATAACCGCGGCAAAGGTACTTCATCGCCTTTGCAGCCCGCTTGGGCGTGTCGAGCAGGCCCTCACGGGAGACGTCCTCGCCAATCTGGCTGAGGATCTCGGTGTAGTTCTGTTCCAGGGACATGGATCTACCTGTGGGAAAAAATCGCAAAAACGAAGGGTACGGCGGTGAGGGCGGCGCTGCAAGCGCGGCGTTACTCGTCGCGGCCTTCGAGCATGGTTCGCTTGAGCATCACATACACCGCGCCGGTGCCGCCGTGGCGGGCGTTGCACGAGGCAAAACCGAGCACCTGCGGGTGCTGGCGCAGCCAGGTGTTGACGTGGCTCTTGATCATCGGGCGCTTGCCGTCCAGGCGCGCGGCCTTGCCGTGGGTAACCCGCACGCAGCGCACTTCCAGTTTGGTGGCTTCGGCGATGAAGTCCCACAGGGTTTCGCGGGCCTTTTCCACGGTCATGCCATGCAGGTCGAGGCTGCCCTCGAACGGGATCTGCCCCAGCTTCAGCTTGCGCAGCTGGCCTTCCTGCACGCCATCGCGGCGCCACAGCAGCTCGTCTTCGGCGCCAACGTCGATGACGAACTGGTCGGACATGCCGTCGATCACCAGTGCTTTATCACTGCGCACGGTCGCCGCCTGGCGCAGGCCGGCCAGCTTCTGGCGGTCGGCCTTCGGCTTGCCGACTTCGGCGCGGTCGTGCGTGATCGGTCTGACACCGCGCACTTCGGCCTTGAACAGGGAAAAATCGTCGTCTTGCATGATGCCTCCACGTGGGCGGCGTAGTTTACGCGACTGTGGGGCCTTGTGCAGCCTGTGCCGGCCCTTTCGCGGGTAAACCCGCTCCTACAGGGATTGCGCATGGCTAGAGGCTGATGTGATCGAGGTGGGAGCA
>NZ_JAWJYQ010000031.1:0-116684 GCF_032971465.1 Pseudomonas sp. LSJ-87
CTCCTGAAGTCGCAATCGGCGGCGCCTGAACTACCGTGCGCTTAGAAGCAAAAGCAAAAGCAACGGCAATGCCGATTCCAATCAGCGGTCCTTGAACTGCGCCTCGCGCTTGGCAATGAACGCAGCCATTCCCTCTTTCTGGTCTTCGGTAGCAAACGCCGCATGGAACACCCGCCGCTCGAAGCGCACACCCTCGCTAAGGGTGACTTCGAACGCACGGTTGACGCTCTCCTTGACCATCATGCTCACCGGAATCGACTTGCTGGCAATGGTCGCGGCCACCTTCAGCGCCTCTTCCACCAGCTCCGCCTGCGGCACGATACGCGCCACCAGGCCAGCACGCTCAGCTTCCTCAGCCCCCATCAGGCGGCCGGTCAGGCACAGTTCCATGGCCTTGGCCTTGCCCACCGCACGGGTCAGACGCTGGGTGCCGCCCATGCCCGGCAGCACGCCAAGGTTGATTTCCGGCTGGCCGAACCTGGCATTGTCCGCCGCCAGGATGAAGTCACACATCATCGCCAGCTCGCAGCCGCCGCCCAGGGCAAAACCGGACACCGCGGCAATGATCGGCTTGCGCCGGTTGGCAATGCGGTCGGAATCGCTGAACAGGTCGTCAACGTAGATTTGCGGGTATTGCAGCTCGGCCATTTCCTTGATGTCGGCACCAGCGGCAAAGGCCTTGGCGGAACCGGTCAGCACCACGCAGCCGATGTTCGGATCGCGCTCGAGCTGGTCCAGGGCCTGGTTGATCTCGCCGACGATCTGCGCGTTCAGCGCGTTCAGCGCCTGCGGGCGGTTGAGGGTGATCAGGCCGACCTTGCCGTGGATGTCCAACAGGATGGTTTCGAATGCCATGCAGTCTGCTCCTTCAAAGATTGCGCGCAATGACCATGCGCTGAATGTCGCTGGTGCCTTCGTAGATCTGGCAAACCCGAACGTCGCGGTAGATCCGCTCCAGCGGGAAGTCACTCAGATAGCCATAACCGCCCAGGGTCTGCAAGGCATCCGAACAGACCTTTTCGGCCATTTCCGAGGCAAACAGCTTGGCCATCGACGCTTCCACCAGCGCCGGGCGCCCGGCATCGCGCAGCGCGGCGGCGTGCAGCACCATCTGCCGGGCCACGGCAATCTTGGTCGCCATGTCGGCCAGGCGGAAGGCCACCGCCTGGTGCTCGATCAGCGCCTTGCCGAAGCTCTGCCGCTCGTTGGCGTAGTCGCGCGCCACTTCGAACGCCGCGCGGGCCATGCCCACCGCCTGCGAGGCGATGCCGATGCGGCCGCCTTCGAGGTTGGCCAGGGCGATCTTGTAGCCCTCGCCTTCGGCGCCCAGGCGGTTGGCTACCGGCACACGCACATTATCGAAAACGATCTGGCAGGTATCGGAGGCGTGCTGGCCGAGCTTGTCCTCGACCCGCGCCACCTGGTAGCCCGGCGAATCGGTGGGCACGATGAAGGCACTGATGCCGCGCTTGCCGGCGTCCGGGTCGGTCACGGCGAACACTATCACCACCCCGGCGTTCTGCCCGGAGGTGATGAACTGCTTGCTGCCATTGAGCACGTAGTGGTCGCCGTCCAGACGTGCACGGGTCTTCAGGCTGCTGGCGTCGGAGCCGGCCTGCGGTTCGGTCAGGGCGAAGGCGCCGAGCATCGCACCGCTGGCCAACGGGGTGAGGAACTGCTCCTTCTGCTGCTCGCTGCCAAAACGCAGGATCGGCACACAGCCCACCGAGTTGTGCACGCTCATGATGGTCGAGCAGGCGCCGTCACCGGCGGCGATTTCCTCCAGTGCCATGGCATAGGCCACGTAGCCGGTGTCGCTGCCGCCCCACTGCTCCGGCACCAGCATGCCGAACAGGCCCAGCTCGGCCATCTCCTCGATGGCCTCCTTGGGGAAGCGGTGTTCCTTGTCCCATTGCTCGGCAAACGGCTTCAGGCGCTCCTGGGCAAAGGCGCGTACCGCGTCGGCGATCTGTTGTTGCTCATCAGTTACCAGCATGGTTCACCTCAGTACAGGCATTCGACAGCCATGGCCGTGGCTTCGCCACCGCCAATGCAGATGGCCGCCACGCCACGGCGCAGATTGTTCTGGCGCAGGGCCGACAGCAGGGTCACCAGGATGCGCGCGCCGGAAGCGCCGATCGGGTGGCCGAGGGCGCAGGCGCCGCCATGGATATTGACCTTGTCGTGCGGCAGGTCGAGGTGCTTCATGGCCGCCAGGGTGACCACGGCGAAAGCCTCGTTGATCTCGAACAGGTCGACCTCGGCCAGGTTCCAGCCGGTGCGTTTCATCAGTTTGTCGATGGCGCCGATCGGCGCGGTCGGGAACAGTGCCGGGGTGTCGGCAAAAGCGGCATGGCCGTGGATCACCGCCAGCGGCTTGAGGCCGCGCTTGTCGGCTTCGGAGCGGCGCATCAGCACCAGCGCCGCAGCGCCGTCGGAAATCGAGCTGGAGTTGGCGGCGGTCACCGTGCCGCCTTCGCGGAAGGCCGGCTTGAGCTGCGGGATCTTGTCCAGGCGCGCCTTGGGCGGTTGTTCGTCGTCCTTGATGACGCGCTTCTCCTTGCCCTCGGTGACCTCGACCGGCACGATCTCGGCAGCAAAGCGACCGCTCTTGATAGCGTCCTGGGCGCGGGTCAGCGAGGCGATGGCGAACTGGTCCTGGGCTTCGCGGCTGAAGGCATTGGCCTGGGCGCAGTCTTCGGCAAAGGTGCCCATCAGGCGGCCCTTGTCGTAGGCGTCTTCCAGGCCGTCCATGAACATGTGGTCGATGATCTTGCCGTGGCCCATGCGGTAGCCGCCACGGGCCTTGTCCAGCAGGTACGGTGCGTTGGTCATGCTTTCCATGCCACCGGCCACCACCACATCGGCGGTGCCGGCCAGCAGCAGGTCATGGGCCATGATCGCCGCCTGCATGCCCGAACCGCACATCTTGTTCAGGGTGGTGCAGGTGGTGTGCTTGTCCAGCCCGGCGCCCAGCGCGGCCTGGCGCGCCGGTGCCTGGCCCTGGCCTGCCGGCAGCACGCAGCCGAACAGCACCTGCTCGACACTGGCGGCATCGATGCCGGCGCGCTCGACGGCACCACGGATGGCGGCGCTGCCCAGCTGTGGCGCGGTCAGGCTCTTGAGGTCGCCCTGCAGGCCGCCCATGGGCGTGCGCACGGCGCTGACGATAACGATCGGGTCATTGGCGAGGGTCATGTTCGCTCTCCTTACTTGGCAGCCATGCGCAGTGCACCGTCGAGGCGGATCACCTCGCCGTTGAGCATGCTGTTCTCGATGATGTGGCGGGCCAGCGCGGCGTACTCCTGCGGGCGACCCAGGCGCGGTGGGAATGGCACGCCGGCGGCCAGCGAGGCGCGTACTTCCTCGGTCATGCCGGCCATCATCGGCGTTTCGAAGATGCCCGGGGCGATGGTCATCACACGGATGCCGAAGCGCGCCAGTTCGCGGGCAGTCGGCAGGGTCAGGCTGGCGATGGCGCCCTTGGAAGCTGCGTAGGCAGCCTGGCCGATCTGGCCGTCATAGGCGGCGATGGAGGCGGTGTTGATGATCACCCCGCGCTCACCCCCCTCATCGGCAGCCCCTTCGGCCATGGCCGCGGCGGCCAGGCGCAGCAGGTTGAAGCTGCCGATCAGGTTGACGTTGATGACCTTGGCAAAGCTGGCAAGGCCATGCGGGCCCTGCTTGCCCAGCACTTTCTCGGCACCGACGATGCCGGCGCAGTTGACCAGCCCGTGCAGGCTGCCAAAGGCGCTGACGGCCGCATCGACCGCCGCCTGGGCGGCCTGCTCGTCGCTGATGTCGGCCACCGCGAAACGGGCGTTTTCGCCCAGTTCGCGGGCCTTGGCTTCGACGGCCTGGGCATTGAGGTCGACCAGCATGACCTTGGCGCCGGCCTCGACCAGCATCTGCGCGGTGGCAGCACCCAGCCCGGAGGCGGCGCCGCTGACGATGAAGTGTTTGTTGGCTATTTGCATGATCGGTTTCCTTTCAGGCGCTGGCAGGGGTGGCCTGTTGCGCTTGTTGTTTGGCGACTTCCTGGTTGCGCAGGATGAAGCGTTGCAGCTTGCCGCTCGGGGTCTTGGGCAGCTCACTGACGAATTCGATTTCCCTTGGGTAGGCATGGGCGTACAGGCGCTGGCGCACGTGCTGGCGCAAAGCCTCTTCAAGCTCGGCGCTGCCCTGGTAACCGCTGGCCAATACCACGAAGGCCTTGATCAGCTCGGTGCGCTCCGGGTCCGGCTTGCCGATCACCGCCGCTTCGATCACCGCCTGGTGCTCGATCAGTGCGCTTTCCACATCGAACGGGCCAACCCGGTAGCCGGAGGTGGTGATCACATCGTCGCTGCGGCCGACGAAGCTGATGCTGCCATCCTGGTTCAGCTCGACGGTGTCACCGCTGAGGTAGTACTTGCCGACGAAGGCTTTGGTCGGCAGGCCGTGGTAGCCCGCGAACCAGCACAGCGGCGACTGCTCGCGGTCGACCGCGAGGATGCCCGGCTGGCCGGCGGGCAGTTCGTTGCCCTGCTCGTCCAGCACCACAATGCGGTGGCCGGGGATGGCAAAGCCGGCCGAGCCGAGGTGTACCGGGTGCTGCAGGCCATGGTGGTTGCACAGCACCATGCCCAGCTCGGTCTGCCCGTAGTGGTCGTGGATGGTCACGCCCAGTTCGTCGGCGAACCAGCGGATCACTTCCGGGTTGAGCGGTTCGCCGGCACTGCTGACCACCCGCAGGCGGCCCTTGATCGGTGCCGAGAAGTCATCCCCGGCGGCAATCAGCAGGCGGTACGCAGTGGGCGAGCCGGCCAGGTTGGTGATGCCCAGCTTGTCGATCACCCGCGCGCAGCTTTCAACACTGAACGGGCCATCGTAGAAGGTGGTGGCATGGCCCAGCGACAGCGGGCCGGTGACCGCGTAATACAGGCCATAGGCCCAGCCCGGGTCGGCCAGGTTCCAGAAGTTGTCATCGGGGCGCAGGTCGATGGCATCGCGCATGTAGCCCTGGAACGCGACGATGGCACGCAGCGGCACTTCCAGCGGTTTGGCCGGGCCGGTGGTGCCGGAGGTGAACATCAGCAGGAACGGGTCGTTGCCCGAGCGCATGACCGGCTCGCATTTGTCTGCGGCATTGTCCAGGCACTGCTGGAAGTCCAGTTCGCCACTGCGGGCATTGACGGTGATGATGGTCGGGCAGGCGTGCACATCGTCCAGCTTGGCGCGGTTGTGGCTGTCGGTGACGACCACGCGGGCGTGGGACTGCTCCAGGCGATGTTCGATGGCCTTGGGGCCGAACGCGGTGAACAGTGGCTGGTACACCGCGCCGAGACGCCAGGTGGCGAGGATGGTGACCAGCAGTTCGGGGGTGCGCGGCATCAGCCCGGCGACCCGATCACCCGCACCAACGCCTTGCGCTTGGAGCACATTGGCGAAACGGGCCGCCAGTGTTTGCAACTGATCGAAGCTCAACCGCTCGCTGTTGCCCTCGCGGTCTTCCCAAACCAGTGCGGTCTTGCCCTCACCGGCATGGCGGTCGCAACATTCGACACAGGCATTGAGGGCTTCGAGGTTGCCATGCAGCGCCGCCGCAGCGGCCTGGCCATGGTCGAACGCACGAGCGGCCTCGGTGTAATCGCGCATCGTCGGACTCCTGGTTTCTTGTTTTTGGAGTTGAACCATCGGTCCGACGATGTTCGCGCCGCGCTGGCGTCGCGGCAATGGCCTAAGTTGTCAAACTGGATGACCGGTTTGGCCGGTGGCCATCAGCCCGGTGCGCGTTCCAGGCTGATCACGTAGTGCTCGGTCAGTTGCAATTGCAACTCCAGCCGATCGGCCTGCAGCTGCGCATCCAGTGCCTGTGCCTGGTTCAGATACTGTGCTTCACCCAGTTCATCGCGCCTTACCGCCAGCGCCGCCCGCTGCTCCGCAGCGAGTTGCTCAAGGTCATTGAACGGCCGGGCGAAGCGCTGTTGCAAAAAACGCTGCCAGAATGCGCGCGTGCACAGGTTTGCGACTACATCAACGAGAACGTTCGCCCTTTCCACGGCCGCCTCTGCCGCCTGCAGCCGATGCTCGCTCAACCCTACAGCTGCCGCCCTGAGGCGCATTCTGGCGGGCTGGAACGGCAACCTGAGCCTGGTGCGCAAGCGTACCCTGTAGCGCATTGCCAACGTCGCCAGTACCGCGGGCTCGGCGAAGCCTTCGAGGTTTTGCCGCTCGGCCTCGACATACTCGTCAAGGCGGTCCAGACGGTGCAAGGCGCGCCCCAACGCCAGCAACTTCGGGCCTCGGGATTGCGCACCATCGCCTGCCGCGTCGCGCTCGGCATGCAGACGCAGCAGTCGGCTGAACAGTTCGATGGCACCGTTGTCATCCATTACCACATCGTCGGCCGCCAGTTGCACCTGCCGAGCGAATTCGGCGTCTGTCTCCATCATCGACAGGCACTGCCAGCCCATGCGCAACAGATAAGCCTTGGGCCAGCTGTAGTCCGCCAGGCCTTGCAGAAGCTCCAGCAGATCGAACAGGCGGGCATTTTCGTCTCGGGTGCTCAGCCGGTCCCAAAGCTCACCACGCCCGTGGCTGGCGGAGTCGGAACCGACCCACCAGGCTCGGCCGATCTCTTCCTCCGGGTCCTCCAGCAGCGGCTCCAAGGCATAGAGCTTGCCGTAATCGGCCATGCTCAGGCGGTTGCCATCGACCAGGATGCGCTGGCGAAACTCCAGCGGCATGGCCAGCACGCCGTCAGGCACACCCCGCAGGAAATTGTCTCGCAGGTCGGCTCGTTGCAGGAAGCCACACAGCTCGAGCCCTCTGGGCCACTCGCTGAGCCCGCAGCGGCGCAAGTTCAGCTCGATCAGATGAGGCAGGTGATGGAAGCGCATTTCGTACACCCCCAGCGGGCTGTTGTAGCTCAGGTCGAGGTGGCTGAGCAGCGGCAACCCGTTCAGTGCTTCGATGGCATGGGCATCCAGGCGAATGCGGTTATGCCCCAGGCGCAACCGGCGCAGGTTGGTCAGGTAGCCAAGCCCGCGCGGGCAGCGCAACAGCTGGTTGTGGCTCAGGTCCAGTTCCTGCAGGTAGGTGAATGCCCGCAGAAACTCCTCGTTCACCACCCCGATGTTCGTCTCGCTCAGTACCAGGGTGGTGACGTGATAGAAATCGATAGGCGCAGGCATGACCGGCAACGAATCGGTTGGCAGATCATTCAGCACCAGGCGCAGCCCCTGGCGCTTGCCGTCACTGTCGACCACCACATGGTCGCCAAGCGCCTGCCAGGCACGCAGCAATCGTTCGGCGAACAGCTGGCGTCGCGCCCGCAAAGTGTCACTCAGCGCAGCCGACACCCAACCATTGAGCGCGCGGTTCAACTGTTCATAATCGTCCTGCAGCGCCAGGAGCGCATCGGCGACCGGCACATTCTGCAGCAGCCAGCGGTCAACTTGCGTTTCCAGCGAATCGCCCAGCCCCGGGAAGAATCGCCTCAGGCCGGCCCGCAGTTGTTCCCTGGGTGTGGTGGGCAGTGCCGCGCGCCCGCTGAGCAGGTACCCGACGCGGCCATCGGCAAGGCGCTGCCCGGGATTGAACCAGCGCTCCGTCGGCGCCCAGCCCAGCATGCGGGCTATTTCCTCATGGGTACCCAGGTGCGCCATGAGCTTCTCGCGCAAGCCCTCGGCATTGGCGTTCTCGGCCAGGCCCAAACGGCCCAGCAGGTTGCGCGATTCGAGCGCGGCCAGCACGGCCTGGAAGATGCATGAGGAAGCAGGTGGCCGCATCGCGAGTTTTCGGCCCTGCCCGTCATACAGGGCAAAGACACCTTGCTCACGCACCAGCACCCGTTGCTCGGCCGCATCGCCAACCGAACCGATGCGTTTCAACGCCACGGCATCCGCAGCAGCATTGCTCAACGCCAGGCTGAACGCATCAATGGCCTCGACATTCAGCAATGCCAGCACCAGCATGCCCGTTTCGTCGCTATATGCGCTCGGCAGATAGAACCCTGCCAGCGCCCTGCTCACCTTCGCCTGCGAGCACAACGACCTGGCCTGGGTGGCCAGGCTTTGCGGCAACTTTCCACCACTGACGAACAGCTGACGAGCGTCGTGACTTGCTCCGTCGGCCAGATTGCGCGCATAGGGCTCAGGCAGCCCCAGCGCCATCAGCGGCTTGAGCAAAGGCTCCGCCGATTCGGGCAGGCGTGTCAGCTGTGCGAACAGCAGGTCGCTCGACCTTGGCCGGTCCGCAAGCACTGCGGTACGCCCTTTTACGCTGCCCGGTCGGACCTCGCACCAAGCCAGCAGCTGCAAGTCCTGATCGGAGACAGTGTCGCGTTCCAGGTTGCGGAAGAACGTGTCGATCCGGGCATCGGCATCGAATGCCTTGAGGGTTTCCCGCAAGGTGGCAGGCGTTCGCCGGTTTTCCACCAGCAGGCCGCGCAGTTCGTCCTCATCGATGCCGGCCATGCGCAAGATCCGCTGCGCCTGCTGGTTATCGAAAGGTTGATCGCGCGGCCAAAGTGTATCGAGCATTTTCGCAGGGTCGCGCCAACGCTGGGGCTCATCGTGCATCAGGCGCCAGCTGCGTTCGCCATTGTGCAGCACGACCGGGCCGTACGCCTCTTCGCGCCCGGGGTGGCGCAGACGCCAGGGGCCATCGGGGTCAGGCCGATGAACTTCGTAGAAGACCCCGTCAGCCTTCATCCAACGGCGCACGCCATCGGCATAGGCTCCGTCCGCACCCAAGGTGATCGTTTCAGGGGTCGAGGCAAAGGCTGCCAGATCTCGGGACCACAAACGCCCCGCCCCATTGGCGAGCCTTACCGGCTCCAGCGCCGCGACGAACGCGCTGCGCACGAAGGTGACGCCCGCCACCGTCGCGGCGGTGCCCGCCAGTATCTCGGCAACGCCCAGCATGTGCTCCAGCGCCTCGTGCTGATGGCCTCGCAACCAGTCCTGCGTGCCCTCGAAAACCTCCGAGAGGGTCTGGGCCACCAGTTGCCCGAGCAGCAAGCCGCCCACCACCGGAATGAACAGCCCAGCGAGGTTGAGCACATCGAGACCGGCGGCCTTCCACGCCTCATGCCGCTCACGCGATGCGGCTTCATCGGCATCGGCAGTTGCCACCAGCAACAGGCGGCCATCCTGCTTCACCCGGTTGGTCTGCTGTGCAGCCAGCGCCTGGAAAATGTCATGTTGCGGCACGCTGCCATCGAGCTCCAGGTCCGGCTTGTCATCCTTCAGGCGGGCCTGCAGCTTGTGCATGAACCCGGCACGCTGATCCAGGCCGATCAACTGGCTGAACGCCTGGCGATAGGGTTCATGGCGCAGCTCGGCCACCAGCGCGCTGTTGATCGAGGCGTGGCTGTCGAAGTGTCGCAACGCCTGTACCGGGTCGCTGGGCAGGTAGAGCACGCCGCCCTGCGTTTGCCCATGCCTGTCGCGAAGTTGAATCCACACACCATCTGCCACTGGGCAACCGAGGGCTTCGAGCAGGCCCGGGTGGCCCGTGAGGCTGGCGGATCGCCGATCCGCGGGTTCATCCACCAAGGCGTGCAATGCCTCCTTGACCGGCTCGGTAATCTCGCCTTTGAGCGCGGCAACCTGCACGGCCAGGCGCAGCCCGGAGCGCTTGTCTTCACAGAGGACGCGTTGTGCCGTGGCATCGAATGTGCGGTCCAGTTCCTGCTGGTACAGGCGCCCGGCATCGAGCTTGCGGCACGCCTCGACCAGTTCATCGGTGCCTCGCGAAAGTACCCGTTCCTGCCCCGGCGCGACCAACCCGGTTCCCAGGTAGAAATCGTTGCTGGCGGCAAAGTTGCGCATCAGGCGGAGCAAGCCGTTTTCACGCCGTTGCCCGTAGGTGGGAAATGGCGGCTCAGCGCCGGGCGTGGACGAGAAACGATGGGAAACCTCCAGCCACTCCAACTGCCAGAACGCTACGTCGCCCGGCAGCGGCTCGCGCAACAAACTGGCGAATTGCCGTTCGGCGAACTGCTGCGGCGACGGCAGCGCCAGGGTGATCCCGCGCAACCGGGCCTGGGTGGCATGATGGGCTTCCAGGCTTTCGCGCAAGGTGCGTATCTGGCTTTGCGTGGCCTGTTTGAGCCAGGCAGGCAACCGGTCACCGATGAAACCGTCGTGCAAGTGGCTGGAAGACGCAGAGGCGGGCTGTGGTGCGTGTGGTTCGCGGGTCATGGCAGGTCCCTGGATGGCTGTCGAAAGCCACGCATGGTGTGCAACCTGCCGGCGCTTGCGCAGAGGGAACCCCTGCGGTAGAAGCAGGGCGGCACACTGCGTGCCGCCCGTTAAGCGCCATCACTTTGCCTCTGGCACCATGAACGCTTCGTGCGTAAGGCGCTGGGCAAGGCTGGCCAGGGCCTGCTCGCGCTCATCGCGCAGGGCGTTGCTCAGGTTCCAGTACTCGTCACTGGTCAAGGTCTCCCTTTGCTCGTCCAGAGTTTCCAGCCGCAGGGAGAATTGCGTTTCAAGGGTTTCGAAGTCGTCCGCATGTTCTGCCCGCAGTACCGGCAACCAGAAATCACGCTCGCTGATGAACACGACCCGTTGCTCGCCCGCCTCCACCTCCAGCACTTCCTTGAAGGCCTCCTCCAGTTGCAGCGGCGACACATTGGCCAGCCTGCCAAACTGCATGTGGCGAGGTTGGCCCAACAGGTCCAGGCGCTGGGCCAAGCCGCTGAGGTAGGCAAGATTGACCTCCACCTCCTCTTCATCGTGGTTCCCCCGGCTCCAACGTCCATCCTGGTAGCGGGCGTCGATTTCGCGCCGGGCGATTTTCTCTACCCAGTGCACGCGAAACAGCCGCTTGGCCAACTGCAGGCGTGCCGCGCGGGTCGAAATCGGGTCGCCGCCGCGGGTGGCCTGCTCGACATGCATGCGCACCTCAAGGCGGCTGAACACGGTGGAAACGCTGTCCACACAGGTGGTGGGCTCCGCTGCCAGGTCAAACAGCGCCATGCGCGTGGCGGTATCGGCATGGGCGGCATCCAGCATTGCCCATACCCTGAACCCGAGTTCGGCCGGCGCCTTGCTGAATTCGGCCGTGGTCGTCAGTTGCCTGAGCAGCTCGAAGAAAGCCAGGCTGCCGGGCTCGGCATTCAGCGCATCCCATTTCCCTTGCTGCTCCTGCCGCGCCGCAGGGTCCAGTGTCTGCAGCCATTCTTCCCGGGCCGGGGCGTGTCGTTGCGGGCGGGGCGTGGCCAGCAGGCGTTCGGCGCCATGCAAGCGATCGAGATCCTGCACTGGCAGCGCATTGCCCTCCAGGTGCATGGCACGGCGCAACTGCAACGGGGCCTGAAACAAGGCTGCCGGCAACTCGGCTATCTGGTTGTTGCGAAGGTCGGCGAACACCAACAGGCCACACCACTCCAGGCCCCGGGGCAGCGCCGTCATCTGCACGCGGTTCAAGCGCAGGATCCGCAAGCTGGGCAGCCGCTCGAACTGTAGCCTGATGTCGCCGAGCGGGTTGTCACTCAGGTCCAGCGAACGCAAGAGCGCCAGGCCGGTCAGCACATTGGCCTGCGGCTCCGAGACACGAATACGGTTGCGCGGCATCAGCAACTGGCGCAAGGCGGTCAACCGCTCCAGCCCCGCAGGTAGCGCGCGCAGGGCATTGTCACTCATGTCCAGGCACAGCAGATCGGGGAAGCAGGCGAGGAACCCCGACGGGATGGCATCCAGACCGAGCGCCGACAGGGTCAATTCCGACACGTGCGAGAAGTCCGTCCCGACCGGCAACACGGGCAGGCTGCCCACCGGTACGGCGACGATGCTCAGGCTGAGCATTGCATCGTTGCCGATAGCCCCGGCGGCGCGGTCGCTGCGCATCTGCCAGGCACGCCGCAACGAATCTGCGACGCGTCGGCGTGCACGGCTGGCGCTGCCCGCTACCTCTTCAACCCAGGCCAGCAAGCTGTCATCCAGGCGGCGGTATTCCTGCTCGACGCGCAGCAGGTTCTCGAACAGGCCCCCGCGCATGTCCAACAGGCTCTGGACATAGCGATCGACGCCGATATCCCCGATACCGGGATACAACGCGCGCACCCGCTGCCGCACCACGCGCTCCGGCGAGCCGATGCACGACTGGCAGCCACCCAGTGGATAGCCCGCTCGGCCATCGGCCAAACGCTGCATGGGCGATGCCATGGGCCTTGCCTCCCGCCAGCCGAGCAGGCGCAGCAGGGCCTGCCGGTCACCCGGTAGCCAGGCCTGCATCTGCTCGCGGATTCTGGTCGGCGCATCGGCGCCATTCCACCCCTGTCGCACCCGGTATTCCACCGGCAGGCAAGCGGCCAGCACCTCGAACAGCCCCTCGGGGGCGGCGACCTCGCGCTCATCCGGCAAGCCTCTGTCGTTGTAGAGCTGGAAGCGCCCCTCCCGCCTGACCAGCACCACGGCCTGCTCAAGGTCGGTCTCGGCGAACAGCCGCTCCATCGCTGCCCCGGCATACGGGTCACGGCGCAACACCAGGTTGAACCCGGCTGCACTGGGGCCATGCCGACGCAGCAGGGCAAAGGCCAGCGCCACCACTTCCGGCCGGTAACTGCCTTGCAGGTACAACGCTTCGCGCATGCGGGTCAGGCGCGCCAGTTGCAGGGCCACCCGCGCCTGTTCAGCCAACGCCAGCGGCAGGCGGGACTCTGCCTGCATGCGCAAGCGCACAGCCTCGGTGGCCTGCTCGAGCACATCAAGGGCATAGGCCTCTGGCAGCGTCGGGAAGTCGCGCTGGATCAAGCCCAGCAACGGGTCGTCGGCCAGGTAAAGCCTGGAGAAATGCTCGAACATCGCCTCACGCAACTCGCTTGCCGCGTCACGGATCGACAGCACCTGTTCTTCGACGGTTTCACCCTGCAGTTGCAACCGTTCGATGCACCATTGCCACAGCTCGGTATCGGTACCGGTATCAGCCTCCCCCGCTTCCAGCCGGCTGAAAAAGGCCTGCGCGCGTGCGTCCACGGCAAAGCGCTGCAAGGTATCGCGCAGCTGCACCGGCAACCCGCGCCGTTCCACCAGCAGGCCACGCAGGTAGGCCTCGTCGACATCCGCGACCTTCAGCACCTGTTCCACCCGCACGGTGTCCATCGCGGTCGCCGCCGGCCAAAGCCGCGCGAGCAACAGTGCGGCGCCCTGCCATTCCAGTGGCCGCTCGTAAGCCAGCCGCCAGCCACGCGCAGAGCAACGTTCCAGCACCGGCCCGAACGCCGTGTCACCTTCGGCATGCAGCAAGCGCCAAGCGCCATTGGCGGTTTGCCTTACCCGATACAAGGCACCATTCGACCGCCACCAATGGCGCTCACCCTCGGCGAGCAAGCCGTTGTCGAGCTCCGTCAGCTGAACGGGTGGAGTAGTGTCCTGGTAAGGCGCCAGCTCATTGCGCCACAGCCGTTGCCGGCCATCTTCGGTGATGACCGGCTCCAGGGTTTCGACGAATGCGCTGCGGGCCAGGTGGGCACCGACAACCACCGCACCGGTGGTTGCCACGCTGAAGGCCACCTGAAGCATATGCGTCAAGGCCTCATGCTGATGGCCCAACTGCCAGTCACGCACGCCCTCGAAGGTCTCGATCAACAGTTGCCTGGCCAGGTCCGCCACCAGCAAAGCCCCGATGACCGGCACGAACAGGCCCGCCAGGTTGAGCAATACCAGGCCGGCGCCTTTGAGCTCGTCCAGGCGCTGCTCCGCAGCCGCGTCGTCGGCCTGGGCGGTGGGCACCGCAAGGAAACGTGCATCGGCCTTGATTCGCTGCATGTGCCAGGCGGCCATCGACGCAAAACCGTCCCCCGCTTCCAACACCCTGCGGGGTTCCAGGTCAGGTTGTGCATCCTGCAAGCGGGTGGCCAGGGCCTGCTCGCAAGTGGCGCGATCACCCAAGGCAATGCGCCGCATGAATGCCTGCCGATAGTCCTGGTTGCCCATCGCCGTGGCCAGGACGCGGTTCGCCTCATCCCAGTTGGTGAACGCGCGCAGGGGTTGCGCCTGATCGTCAGGGGTATACAGGATCACTCTTTTCAAGCGCCCAGGCACCCCGAAGGGAAACGTGGACTGGTGGCGGGGCTGCTCGATCAACTCAACGGCCAGCGCGCCATCCACCCGGCAGCCAAGGACCTGCAGTGCACCGATCTCCAGCTGCACCGGCCCCTTGATCACGGCGGGTTCAACCTTGCACGCGATACGCAGCACCAGCAGGTCTTCCGGATCCAGTTGCTGCTTGATGGCCGCGATCTCGACCGCCACGGCCAGTTCCAGGCGCCGGTCGGTGGTCAGGGCTTTTTCAAAGTCAGGGGTCAATACCTGCGCCAGGTGCCGCTGGTAGGCGCTGCCGACATCCACCTGGCGGCACAGGCTGACAATCCGGTCGATGTCTTCGCTCACCACCTGCTCGTCCTGATGGGCTCCCGGAAGGGTCAAGGCGGTGCCGAGGAAGAAGGACTCGTTGGCCTTGAAGTTCTGCAACAGCTTTTGCAAGGCCGGCATGCGCACGAAGTACGGTTGATAATCAGGGATCAAGCCGGTTCTCACATCCAGCCGTGCGCGTGTTTCGCGCCACACCAGTTTGTCCAGGTCGACCTGCAGCTTCAGCTGGCTGTCCTGGCGCAAGGCAGGCTCGAACAGTTGCTTGGCGAAACGGTCCAGAGGCTGCAGGCGGTCGGCGAACCCTGCCATCTTCCGCTGACTCGCCAGATAGGCGTTGAAACGCAATTGCAGCCTGGCAAGCTGCTTGGGCTTGGCCGCCTTCAGCCAGGCGGGCAAGCTTTGCGCGATAAAATCTTCGGCGGGGTGAAGCAACTTGGGGTGCAAGGCAGGTTGAGACATGGTCGATTTCCTGGTCAGTGATCGACTTGTCACGATGCTTGCCAGCGGCGCCAGCCGGCAGCGGGAAGGCGTGGTTCCCTAGCCGCCACTGCCGCGCTTGAGGATCAGCGCACGGTAATGCCCGGGGTTGCAGCCGAACCACTTGCGAAACGCCTTGTAGAACGAACTGCTGTCGGCAAAGCCCAGGCGCTCGGCGATTTCGCCCATGGCCGCGTCTTCCTGGCTCAGCCAGGCAATTGCAAGCTCACGACGCACGCTGTCCTTCAACCCTTGGTAGTTCTGCCCCTCTTCGGCCAGCCGCCGGCGCAGGGTAGAAGGCGACAGGCACAACTGGCGCGCCAGGCTGTCGCCATCGGGCCACTGCCCCGGGTCCAGGCGCAGCAGGTCGGTGCGAATGCGCCGCCCGAGGCTGGCCGGGTCACGGTACTTGACCAGGATGTTGCCCGGCGCCTCGGCCAGAAAGCGCTGCAGTTCTTCTTCGCTGCGCCGCAGCGGCAGCTCGAGGCATTCGGCAGCGATGATCATGCGCGTGCGCGGGCGCTCGAACTGCAGGTTTTCCGAAAACATCACCCGGTAGTCATCGCAGAATGGCGGTTCGGCACAGCGCAGATCGATGGCCAGGATCGGGATACGCCGCCCGGCCAGCCAGCAGGTCACACCGTGCACGATCATCCAGAAGGTGAAATAGGTGAAAGCGCGGCGCGGTGTGTCACGCGGTTCGTTGATGACGATTTCGGCCAGGCCTTGCTGGCGCACCAGGCTTGGCTGCAGGTCTTCAAGCATCAGTGACAGGAACGCCAGCGCGGTTTCCAGGCCGGCGCCCAGGGTTGGCTGGCCCATGCTGGCACGGCACATGAACGCCAGGCTGCCGCTGCGCAGACCGCGCGGGTCCATGGCGAAGAACTCATCGTTGCAGCGCCGCGCCAGCAGACGCCAGAGCCGGGCATAGGACTCGGCGCTGACTCGTGCCGCTGGCAGGTGCAGCTGTTCGACGGCGATACCCGCCCGGGCCAGCAAGCCGGTATCGGGCTCGCCGGCGGGGCAAGTCTGCAACAGCGCTTCGCGCACCAGCTGCATGGAAATGGTGTCTTTCTCGCTCATCGACGGTCCTGTCGGCTCAATGCCGGCCATCTTAGGCCGCCCCGTTGAAAACAGCCATCACAGCCCCGCCGCCAGGCCGAGGAACGCCTGGATCAGGCGCAGCTCACGGCGGCGCTCCAGGCAGCCGATCAGGTGCTGGTTGACCAGGCCGTCACCGGCCAGCGGGCGCGCCACTACCCGCGGGTCATTGGCGACTTCGGTGGACGACACCACGCCAATGCCCAGCTCCGAGGCCACCGCTTCGGTTACCGCCTCGCGACTATCCAGCTCCAGCAGCACCCGAGGTTGCACGGCGGCCTTGCTGCAGGCCTTGTCGAAGGTGCGCCGGGTGGTGGAGCTGGGTTCGCGCAACACCATGATCTGCTGATGCAGCTCAGCCAGCGGCAAATCACCTTCGCCGCTGGCCCAGGCATGCCCCGCCGGCAGCAAGGCGCACAACCGCGACTCGCACAGGTTCTGCAAATGCAGGCCTTTGCGCGGCTCGATCTCGGTCAGCACGGCCACGTCGGCATGTTCGCTGAGCAATGCCGCCAAGGTTTCCTGGGCATTGCCCAGGCGCAGGTTGACGGTAATGCCCGGGTAGCGCTCGCGCAGCAGCGCCAGCATCGGCATGACCCGGTGCGGGCCATCGGCCGCCACCTCCAAGCGCCCGGTCAGCAATTGCCGGTTGGCCTCGAGCATGGCCTGCGCCTCTTCGGCCAGGCCGAACATGGCGCGGGTGATGGCCGCCAGGCGGGTGCCCTCTTCGGTCAACTCCACCCGCCGCGCGGTACGCCGCAGCAAGGTGATCTGGTAGTGCTCCTCCAGCGCCTTCACGTGCCCGGTCACCGCCGGCTGGCTGATGAACAGGCGTGCGGCGGCACGGGTGAAGCTGCCCTCACGGGCGACGGCATCGAAGGCACGCAACTGGAACAGGTTCATATTTATCGGCCTGACTTATAGCTCGGATAACAACAAACAATTTGATTGATGACAGCGCCAATTGCAACCTAGGCCCCGTAGTTTCAGCCCACCGCTTGTGAGGAATAACGGAATGAGCAACGCCCCGATTCTGCTGACCCCCGGTCCCCTGACCACATCAATCCGCACCCGCCAAGCCATGCTGGTGGACTGGGGCTCCTGGGACCGCGACTTCAACCAACTGACTGCCAGTGTCTGCGAGCAACTGCTGGCCATCATCGACGGCAGCGCCAGCCACCACTGCGTGCCCCTGCAAGGCAGCGGCACCTTCGCCGTGGAAGCGGCCATCGGCACCCTGGTGCCGCGTGACGGCAAGGTCCTGGTGCTGATCAATGGCGCCTATGGCCAGCGCCTGGCGAAGATCTGCAAAGTGCTGGGCCGTGCCTACAGCACCTTCGAAACCGCCGAAGACCAGCCGACCACCGCCGCCGACGTCGACCGCCTGCTGGCCGCCGACCCGGCCATCACCCACGTCGCGCTGATCCACTGCGAAACCAGCACCGGCATCCTCAACCCGCTGCCCGAGATCGCCCAGGTGATCAAAGGCCACGGCAAGCGCCTGATCATCGACGCCATGAGCTCGTTCGGCGCACTGCCGATCGATGCCCGCGCCATCCCCTTCGAGGCGCTGATCGCCGCCTCCGGCAAATGCCTGGAAGGGGTACCTGGCATGGGCTTCGTGTTCGCCGAGAAAGCCGCCCTGGCCGCCGCCGAAGGCAACGCCCACTCGCTGGCCATGGACCTGCACGACCAGCACACCTACATGGCCAAGACCGGCCAGTGGCGCTTCACCCCGCCGACCCACGTGGTCGCTGCCCTGCACGAAGCGCTGCAGCAATACAACGAGGAAGGTGGCCTGCCAGCGCGCCACCAGCGCTACGCCGACAACTGCAAGACCTTGCTCGACGGCATGGCCGCCATCGGCCTGCGCAGCTTCCTGCCTGCCGAGATCCAGGCGCCGATCATCGTCACCTTCCACGCACCGAACGATCCCCGCTACCAGTTCAAGGACTTCTACGAGCGGGTCAAGGCCAAGGGCTTCATCCTCTACCCGGGCAAGCTGACCCAGGTGGAAACCTTCCGTGTCGGCTGCATCGGCGTGGTCGGAGCGGATGGCATGCAGGCCGCCGTGAATGCCGTGGCCGAGGTGCTGCGGGAAATGGAAGTGCTGGACATCTGACCCTTTGCCCACCCAATTTCAGGAACAAGCGCACATGAACTACAGCAACCCTACCCAGCTGCAAGCCGCCATCCTTGACTGGGCCGGCACCGTGGTCGACTTCGGTTCCTTCGCCCCGACCCAGATCTTTGTCGAAGCCTTTGCCGAATTCGATGTGCAGGTGTCCATCGAAGAAGCCCGCGGCCCGATGGGCATGGGCAAGTGGGACCACATCCGCACCCTGTGCGATGTGCCGGAAATTGCCGAGCGCTACCGCAAGGTGTTCGGCCGCACCCCGACCGACGATGATGTCACCGCCATCTACAACCGCTTCATGCCGCTGCAGATCGAGAAGATCGCCGTGCACTCGGCGCTGATCCCCGGCGCCCTGGACACCCTCACCGGGCTGCGCCAGGACGGCCTGAAGATCGGCTCTTGCTCGGGCTACCCGAAGGTGGTGATGGACAAGGTGGTGGAGCTGGCCGCGCAGAACGGCTACGTGGCCGACCATGTGGTGGCTACCGACGAAACCCCGAACGGCCGCCCATGGCCGGCCCAGGCCCTGGCCAACGTGATCGCGCTGGGTATCGACGATGTGGCGGCGTGCGTGAAGGTCGACGATACCGTGCCGGGCATTCTCGAAGGCCGCCGTGCCGGCATGTGGACCGTGGCCCTGGTGTGCTCGGGCAATGCCCTGGGGCTGACCTGGGAAGGCTACCGCGCGCTGAGCGCCGAGAAGCTGGAAAGCGAGCGCCAGCGCATCCACACCCTGTTCGCCGGCTCCCGCCCGCACTACCTGATCGACACCATCAACGAACTGCCAGAAGTGATCGCCGACATCAACCGGCGCCTGGCCAAGGGTGAGATGCCGCAGGCCTTCTGACCCGGCTAATGGGGCCGCGTTGCGGCCCTTTCGCGACACAAGGCCGCTCCCACAGGTACAGCGACAATCTTGAGAGCAACGCTGTACCTGTGGGAGCTGGCTTGCCGGCGATGGGCTGCAAAGCAGCCCCATCAAGGCCCGCCCCTACTCCGGCAACTGCACCCGGGGTTTGGTTGCCGCGAAGATCGCCCAACTCGACACGAACAGCGCCGCGATCAATGGCCCAATCACGAAGCCATTGAGCCCGAACACCGCCAGCCCGCCCAGCGTCGACACCAGAATCAGGTAGTCCGGCATGCGCGTGTCCTTGCCCACCAGGATCGGCCGCAACAAGTTGTCCACCAGGCCGATCACCAGCACGCCGAACGCGGTCAGGATCACCCCCGACAAAATCGCACCGGTCAGCAGGAAATACGCCGCCACCGGCGCCCACACGATCCCCGCCCCTACCGCCGGCAACAGCGACAGAAACGCCATCAGCACCGCCCACACCAGCGCACTCGGTATATCCAGCACCCAGAAAATGAAACCACCCAGCGCCCCCTGGGTAATGGCCACCAGCACGTTGCCTTTTACCGTCGCCCGCACCACACGGTTGAACTTCAGCTGCAAACGGCGTTTCTGGTGTTCGGGCAGCGGCACTGCCAGACGCACCTGGCGGGCGACCTCCGCGCCTTCGCGCAGGAAGAAGAACAACAGGTACATCATGATGCCGAAGCTGATCACGAACTCGAACGTGCCCTGCCCGAAGTTGAACGCCTGGCTGGCCAGCACCTGGCTGCCTTGGGTGGCCCATTTGGTGATCTTGTCGCGCAGCCCGTCGAGATTGCCCATGCCCATGCTGTCCAGGCCCTGCTGGGCAAACGCCGGAAGCATGTCCTTGCCGCGCTCGACATAACCGGCAATATCCAGCTCCCCGTGCTCGATGCGCTGGTACAGGGCGGCTCCCTCCTGCACCAGCAGCGCGCTGGTGATGATCACCGGCAGGATCGCCACCAGCAGGCACACCAGCAAGGTGGCCGCCGCAGCCAGGTTGCGCCTTCGGCCGAAACGCAGCAGCAGGTGGCGCTGCAGCGGGGCGAACAGGATGCCGAGTATCACCGCCCAGAAGATCGCACCGTAGTACGGCAGCAGGATCCAGATGAAGGCAATGGTCACCAGCGCCAGCAGTACTGCCAGGGCTTTGTTCTGCAGGGCGGTCTGGTTCATCGCGGGTCCTCGCATGGCTTATGCGTTATTAGTGCGCCGCACCTTGGCAAAAGTGCCGCCATTCCCTTGATGCAAATCAATACGGGCCGTATCTGCCAGCCCTAGCATCCGCGCCTTTTGCTCCGGTGCGCACATGACCCCTATCGCCAAGCCCGAACTGCTGGCCCCCGCCGGCACCCTCAAGACCATGCGCTACGCCTTCGCCTATGGCGCCGACGCGGTCTACGCCGGCCAGCCACGCTACAGCTTGCGGGTGCGCAACAACGAGTTCGACCATGCCAATCTGGCCCTCGGCATCCAGGAGGCGCATGCCTTGGGCAAACGCTTCTACGTGGTGGTCAACATTGCCCCGCACAATGCCAAGCTCAAGACCTTCCTCAAGGACCTGGCGCCGGTGATCGAGATGGCACCGGACGCGCTGATCATGTCCGACCCAGGCCTGATCATGCTGGTACGCCAGCACTTCCCGCAGATGCCGGTGCACCTGTCGGTGCAGGCCAACACGGTCAACTGGGCCAGCGTGCAGTTCTGGCAGCAACTGGGCCTGAGCCGGGTGATCCTGTCGCGCGAGCTGTCGCTCGAAGAGATCGAGGAAATCCGCCAGCAGGTGCCGGAAATGGAGCTGGAGGTGTTCGTCCACGGTGCCCTGTGCATGGCCTACTCCGGCCGTTGCCTGCTGTCGGGCTACCTCAACAAGCGCGATGCCAACCAGGGCAGCTGCACCAACGCTTGCCGCTGGAAGTACGACGCCACCCCGGCCACCGAAAACGCCACTGGCGACATCGTGCGCGAAGTGCAGCCGACGCTGGGCCTGGGTGCACCGACCGAGCAGGTATTCCTGCTGCAGGAAAGCAACCGCCCCGGCACCGAAATGCCGGCGTTCGAAGACGAGCACGGCACCTACATCATGAATGCCAAGGACCTGCGCGCCATCCAGCACGTCGGGCGCCTGGCCGCCATGGGCGTGCACTCGCTGAAGATCGAAGGCCGCACCAAGTCGCACTTCTACTGCGCCCGCGCCGTGCAGTCGTACCGCCAGGCGATCGACGACGCGGTGGCCGGGCGGCCATTCGACCGCTCCCTGATGGACAACCTCGAATCCCTGGCCCAGCGCGGTTACACCGAAGGATTCCTGCGCCGCCACGTGCACGACGAGTACCAGAACTACCAGCGCGGCAACTCGGTGTCCGAGCGCCAGCAGTTCGTTGGCGAGCTGACCGGGGTGCGCGTCGACGGCCTGGCCGAGGTCAAGGTGAAGAACCGCTTCGCCGTGGGCGACCATCTGGAACTGATGACTCCACGCGGCAACTACCACTTCGATCTCGAGCACATGAGCAATGGCCAGCAGCAACCGCTGCAGGTCGCCCCTGGCGATGGCCACACCATCTACCTTCCTGTTCCCGAGCAGGTGCCATTGGCATACGGCCTGCTGATGCGTGACCTGCCAGCTTGAGCGAGGTGGCTAGAGTTCAATCCTGGTAATGGCGCCAAGCCGCCGGTCGCCCAACTCCTTACGAATCTGCTGACGAAAAGCGGCGAAACGTTCCAGGTCAAAACGGTAAACAGTGCCGGTGTTCCATACGACGATGTCACGCTGGGCCTCGCTCCAGAATCCGAAGTCGCGTATTTCCACCGTGGCATTGAAGCGAAACGAATAGACCGCCAGATGGATCTGGCCCTCCTCGTCCTTCTGGCAGGGTGTTATCAGAAACGATGAGGCGACGTCGTTCTGCCAACCAGACTGCAGGAACTTGCTGGCGTGTGCACTGATGCGCAGTTCCTGCATGGATGCGCGCGCCAGTTGGGCCAACAGCGTTGGTGTGCTGCCTGTGCCGATGGGCTCGAGCCTGGTATCGAAATCGTCATGGTCCCTGATGACCTGGGGCGGCAACTCCAGGGCGGCCATCCTTACGCAGCCATGTTTCTCCAGGCGATTGCGGAAGCGGTCGAACCAGCTTTTCCATAGCTCGTCCCGGTCGAGGAAGCGGCTTGCGAACTCATCGGCATGGTCCAGCAACGTTTGCACGTCCTGGCGCTCCTCGTCGGACAGGTTTGGTCCGATGCCGATCAGATTGGTCTTGGAGTACAACAGGCAGTCCAGTGGTAGGGTCATGATCCAGCAGGCTCTCAGATAGGTGAGCCGCACGTTAGCCAGCGTAATGACAGGCCGGCATCCGGAACCACTACCTGGCAGGTAGACTGCTTGCCCAACAAGGCTGGTGAACGGCAACAGGCCGCGCTGCGCCTGAAGGCCGCTTACGCTATGCTGCTGGCCGACCGCTGGATATCGGACCGCCCCTGGGGCCGTAACGACACCGGGCGCGTGCAAGGCACAGGCCTGGTCGCCGGTATCCGCCCACGTTTTTGAAGGAGTGCTTCATGAAGCTGCGTAAACACCTGCTGCCCCTGGGCCTGCTGGCCATCACCGGCCTGGCCCAGGCTGCCGAGACCATCGACGTCTACCGCGACCCCAACTGTGGCTGCTGCAAGGCCTGGATCAGCCACCTGCGCGACAACGGCTTCACCGTCAACGACCATGTCGAGCCGAACATGAGCGAGGTGAAGCAACGCCTGGGCGTGGCGCCACGCCTGGCGTCGTGCCATACCGGGGTGATCGATGGCAAGTTCGTCGAAGGCCACGTACCGGCCGAGCAGGTTCGCCTGCTGGCCAAGCGCAACGACCTCAAGGGCCTGGCCGTGCCGGGCATGCCCATGGGCTCGCCCGGCATGGAAATGGGTGACCACAAGGATGCCTACCAGGTCATCGGCTTGACCCAGGACGGCAAGGACACTGTGGTCGCCAGCTACTGATGCTCAGCCTGTGGGCGCTGTTCCTCAGCGCCTTCGGCGCCGCTACCCTGCTACCGCTGCAATCGGAGGCCGTGCTGGTCGGCCTTTTGCTGCGCCAGCCCGAGGCCTGGGCCACCCTGTTGCTGGTGGCGACCCTGGGCAATGTGCTGGGCTCGGTGGTCAACTGGGTGCTGGGCCGGGCCATCGAGCACCTGCGTGACAAGCGCTGGTTCCCGTTCAGCCCTGCCCAGCTGGAACGCGCGCAACAGCGCTACCAGCGCTGGGGGCAATGGTCGCTGCTGCTCAGCTGGATGCCGGTGATCGGCGACCCGCTGACGCTGATCGCCGGCATCATGCGTGAGCCGTTCTGGCGCTTCCTGCTGCTGGTGACCCTGGCCAAGGCCGGCCGCTATGGGGTGCTGGCGATGATTACCCTGGGCTGGTTTCACGCCTGGTAACACCTTTCACGTCCCGCGTGGTCCACTGGCTGCTACAGTCGCCCCTTCCTACATGGCCCTACACGGAGTGCCCCCATGCTGCGCGCAACCGCCCTGGCTCTGGCCTGCCTCGCCGGCAGTTCGGCCATCGCCGCCGAATCGCCCACCTATGGCCCCCAGCTGGAGGGCTTCAGCTACCCGCATCCGCTCAAGCATTTCGACTTCAAGTCCCAGGGCCAGGCCCTGCAGATGGGCTACATGGACGTACCCGCCCAGGGCCAGGCCAACGGCCACAGCGTGGTGCTGATGCATGGCAAGAACTTCTGCGCCGCCACCTGGGAAACCACCATCGATGCCCTGAGCAAGGCTGGCTACCGAGTCATCGCCCCCGACCAGGTCGGCTTCTGCAGCTCCAGCAAGCCGGCGCACTACCAGTACAGCTTCCAGCAGCTGGCGAGCAACACCCATGCCCTGCTCGAACAGCTGGGGGTGAAGCAAAGCATCGTGCTCGGCCACTCCACCGGCGGCATGCTCGCCACCCGCTATGCGCTGATGTACCCGCAGCAGGTGGAGCGCCTGGCGATGGTCAACCCCATCGGGCTGGAAGACTGGAAAGCCCTGGGCGTGCCCTACCGCACGGTGGACCAGTGGTATGCGCGCGAGCTCAAGCTGGATGCCGAAGGCGTGCGCGAGTATGAGCGCAAGACCTACTACGCCGGGCGCTGGAAGCCGGAGTACGAGCGCTGGGTGCAGATGCTGGTGGGCCTGAACAAGGGGCCGGGGCATGAAGCGGTGGCGTGGAACTCGGCGCTGATCTACGACATGATCTTCACCCAGCCGGTGTACCACGAGTTCAAGGACCTGCAGATGCCCACCCTGCTGCTGATCGGTGACCAGGACACCACAGCCATCGGCAGTGATATCGCGCCGCCGGAGGTGAAAGCGAAGCTGGGCAAGTATGCAGTGCTGGGGCCGCAGGTGGCCAAGCTGATTCCCAAGGGTGAGCTGATTACCTTTGAAGGTATGGGGCATGCGCCGCAGATCGAGGAGCCGGTGCGGTTCAACCGTACGCTGGTGGAATGGTTAGGGCGCTAGATCTGATTTGGGGGCCGCTTTGCGGCCCATCGCCGGCAAGCCAGCTCCCACCTTGACCGCATCAACCTCAAGCTTTGTTCAGCGCCTGTGGAAGCTGCCCTGCTTCTGAACGTAGCGCGGTCGAGGTGGGAGCTGGCTTGCCGGCGATGGGCTGCAAAGCAGCCCCTTTGGCCCGTCACATCTTCCAGACCTGCTCCTCGGTCCAGCCCAGCTCGGCAAAGTCCGCTGCCCGCAACCCCGTCTCTTCCTCACAGAAAAACTCATCCAGCTGGGGCGGCCTCACTGCCGTGTCACTGAGCATCGCATGCACCTGCCCACGGTGATGCACCTGGTGCTCGAACAGGTGCGCCAGCAGCCGCAGCCGTTGCTCGCGCTGTACCCGCTCGGGGCGCACGATGCTCACATAGCGCCCCAGCTCACCATCGCGCAGGCCCCGGCAATAGGCGATCAGCCGGTGATCGGCCTGGGCCTGTTCGGCATGCAGGTCGGTGCAGGTGGCAAACGGCTGTTCGGGGTCGAAGAAGCGCTCGCCGTCAGCGTCGGGCTGCTCGCCACGCTGCTCGCACTCGAGCATGTGCAGGTAGAACCAGTCAACCGTCAGCAGGTGGTTGAGGGTGGCCTTGATCGACGGGAAAAAGCTGCAGCGCGGGGCGACGAATTCGTCCTGGGTCAGTTGCAGGCAGGCCTTGTACAGACGGTGGTTGGCCCAGCCATTGTTGTAGGCCTGGGTCAGCAGATGATGCGACAGCGGCTCCATGGTTCGGCTCCTTTTCAGGCGAAGCGTTGCAGTTGCATCTCCCGTAGCCGGCTCAGGGTCCGTTGGTACGGGAACGCCAGATACCCTTGAGTGTAGAGGGCATCCAGCGGCACCTGTGCCTCCAGGTACAACGCCACCCGGCGGTCGTAGCATTCGTCGACCAGGGCAATGAAGCGGCGCACTGCGTCGTCCTTGGGCGACAGCGCCGGCAGCTCGCGGTCACCCGCCACCACCCGCGCCGCAGCATCCTCGGTGCCCCGGGCAATGCGCCCGGCCCGCTGTTCACCCCCCAGCGCCGGAATGCCCGACACCAGGATGGCCGGGAACCGGTCGCACAGGGCCATGAACTCCATGGCCGCCAGCGGCTGTTCGCACAGGTCGGTGAAGCGGCACCAGATGGCCTGCGCACTGCGCCGCACCACCTGCACCTGCCGGGAGCCGATTGCCAAGGGCTGATCGTGGCCTGCGTCGCCGGGGCTGAGCTGGCGGAACACCTCGCCCAGCTGGCTGGCCTGCCCAGCTTGCGCCACCCAGTAACGCTGGCGCTCGGCGCCGGGGTGCAGGCGGTGGTCCTGCTCGCCAGCTACCGGCAGAACCTGCATGTGCCGCTGGATGGCGGCGATGGCCGGCAGGAAACGCTCGCGGTTGAAGCCGTCGCGGTACAGCTGCTCGGGCGGCTGGTTGGAGGTGGCGACGATCACAACGCCCTGGTCGAACAGTACCTGGAACAGGCGGCCGAGGATGATCGCGTCACCGATGTCGTTGACGAACAGCTCGTCGAAGCACAGCACGCGTATCTGCCCGGCCAGCTCCCCGGCCAGCGCCAGCAGCGGGTCAGCGGTGCCGTTGAGCTGGAACAGGCGCTGGTGGACCCAGGCCATGAAGTGGTGGAAGTGCTGGCGCCGGCTGGATACCCGCAGGCAGTGGTGGAACTGGTCCATCAGCCAGGTCTTGCCGCGGCCGACCGGGCCCCAGAGGTAGATACCCTGGGTGGGGCGGCCCTGTTCGACGGCCTGGAAACAGGCCTGCAAGGCCTCGACGGCGCGGGCCTGGGCGGGGTCGGCGACATAGCCCTGAGTGGTCAGGGCCTGCTGGTAGAGGGAATGGGGATCGATAGCCATGCGGCATTATCTGCACCGGCCTCATCGCCGGCAAGCCAGCTCCCACCTCGACCGCATTGGCCCCAAGCCATGCGCTATCCCTGTGGGAGCTGGCTTGCCGGCGATGAGGCCGGTGCAAGTGACTTTGGCTCAGCTGTCTCCCAATCCAACTTTCAGCAACGTGCCATCCACCGCGGCGCCTGCTTCGCGGCGGTTCGACGCCTCGACACGCCCGCTCCCACAGGGGCCGCGTACAACAGTGGTGATCAAGCGTCGCCCAGGCCTACCTTGAGCAACGCGCCGTCCTTGTCATCGGTCAGCACATACAGGTAGCCATCCGGCCCCACCCGCACATCGCGGATACGCGCCTTCAGCTCACCCAGCAAACGCTCTTCATGCACCACCTTGTCGCCATCCAGTTGCAGGCGGATCAGCTCCTGGGTAGCCAGCGCGCCAATGAACAGGTTGTGATCCCAGGCCTTGAACCTAGGGCTGTCGTAGAAGGCCATGCCGCTGATACCCGGCGACTTCTCCCATACATGGTGCGGGTCGACCATGCCCTGCACATGCTTGCCCTTGGCCTCAGGGATCGGCAGAAGCGAGTAGTTGATGCCGTGGGTCGCAATCGGCCAGCCATAGTTCTTGCCGGGCTCGGGAATGTTGATCTCGTCGCCGCCGCGCGGGCCGTGCTCGTGGGTCCACAGCTTGCCGGTCCACGGGTTGAGTGCGGCGCCTTGCTGGTTGCGGTGGCCGAACGACCAGATCTCCGGCCGCACGTTGTCCTTGCCGACGAAGGGGTTGTCCCTGGGTACTTCGCCGTCCGGCAAGATACGCACGATCTTGCCTTGCAGCTTGTCCAGGTCCTGGGCGGTCGGGCGCTGGTTGTTCTCGCCGAGGGCGATGAACAGGTAGCCGTCGCGGTCGAACACCAGGCGCGAACCGAAGTGGTTGCCCTCCGACAGCTTGGGCTGCTGGCGGAAGATGACGTTGAAGTTTTCCAGCCGGGCGCGGTCCTGGGACAACTGGCCACGGCCGACCGCCGTACCGGCCTTGCCGTCACTGCCTTCTTCGGCGTAGGACAGGTAGACGGTGCGGTCCTTGGCGAACTCCGGCGACAGCACCACATCCAGCAGGCCGCCCTGGCCCTCGGCCCAGACCTTGGGCACACCGCTGATCGGCGGGCCGACCTTGCCTTCGGCATTGACCACCCGCAAGTTGCCAGCGCGCTCGGTGACCAGCATGTCCTTGCCGCCCGGCAGGAACGCCAGGGCCCAAGGATTGCGCAGGCCGTCGGCCACTGTGCTGACGGTCAAGGTGCCTTCTTCACTGCGAAGCTGCTGTTCGGCCGCCGCCTGCGCCAGCAGGGGCAGAAGTGCGGCGGCGGTCAGGGTGACAAGCCAGGGTGCTCGAAGCATGCAGGATTCCTTTCGTAGGGCGCTCATGGCGCGCGCGGGTTGCCGCGGGGTGGTCGGGTGGGCTCCAGGTTCGGGGTTTGCTGCTGGCGGCGCAGGTTGTCGCCATTGCCGATACCGCGGTTGTCCAGGGTGGGCGTGCGCTGGTACGGGTCGGTGGATGGGCCGCGCACGGGAGGTGTGGCCGGCATGCTGCCCTGGCGGCTGTTGGGGTTGGCGCGCTGGATCGGGCTGTTGTAGGGGTTGTTGTTGCCGGCGGCGAGTTGCAAGGGCGGCTCGGGGGCCGCTTGCGCGGGCAGGCACAGCACCAGGCCGAGGGCCAGGATGGGCAATGTCGGGGTCATGCTTCACCTCCTGTACGAAAATGCCGCGCCTGGTGGGTTTGATAGCCTAAGGCGCGAAGGGTTCGCGGCAAAAGTGTGAATGCGGGTGGAGATGATTCCTGATGTTTCAGTATGGGCCCTGGGGGCTGCTACGCAGCCCTTTCGCGACACAAGGCCGCTCCCACAAAGACCCTACGGACGCCGAATTACTGGCCCTTGTCCACCTTGTGCCGCGCCGCATACAGGCACAGCATTTCCATCGCCAGGGTCGCCCCGGCCAGCGCGGTGATGTCGGCATGGTCATAGGCTGGCGCCACCTCCACCAGGTCCATGCCCACCAGGTTGATACCGCGCAGCCCGCCGATGATCTCCAGCGCCTGCACCGTGCTCAGCCCGCCGCACACCGGCGTGCCGGTACCGGGCGCATAGGCCGGGTCGAGGCAGTCGATATCGAAGGTCAGGTACACCGGCCGCTCGCCCACCCGCTGGCGAATCGCCGCGATCACCGCCTCGGTGCCCTCGCGGTGCACCTGGCGGGCGTCGAGGATGGCAAAGCCCTGGCTGTCATCATTGGTGGTGCGCAGGCCGATCTGCACCGAGCTGGCCGGGTCCACCAGGCCTTCGCGGGCAGCATGCCAGAACATGGTGCCGTGGTCGATGCGTTTGCCCTCCTCGTCCGGCCAGGTGTCGCTGTGCGCATCGAAGTGGATCAGCGCCAGCGGGCCATGGCGGCGGGCATGGGCCTTGAGCAGCGGGTAGCTGATGAAGTGGTCGCCACCCAGGGTGAGCATGGCGCAGCCTGCTTCCAGAATATGCGTGGCATGGGCCTCGATGCTGTCCGGTACCGACTGTGGGGTGCCGCTGTCGAAGGCGCAATCGCCATAGTCGATCACCGCCAGGTGGTCGAACGGGTCGAACGCCCACGGCCAGTGCCGGGCCCAGGCCTGCTGCACCGAAGCGGCGCGGATCGCCCGCGGGCCGAAGCGCGCACCGGGGCGGTTGCTGGTGGCAGTATCGAACGGCACACCACTGACCACCACATCGACACCACGCAGGTCGCGGCTGTAGCGGCGGCGAGAGAAACTGGTAATGCCGGCGTAGGTACTTTCCGCAGCGGTGCCATACAGGCTGTCGCGGGTCATGGCCTGGTCGTTGTTTGCGGCTTGCTCCACGGTCGGGCTCCTTTGTCGTTATTGGTTACTGGCGGCTGCGGAACGCGGTCCACAGGCGGTTGCGCTGGCGCAGGTCGGCCAGGGCCATGCTGCGGTCGGCATACAGGCGCTGGCGCACCGCGGCCGACGGGTAGATGTCCGGGTCGTTGCGCACCGCTTCGTCCACCAGCGGCGTGGCCGCCTGGTTGGCGTTGGCGAAGAACAGCGTGTTGGTCAGCGCGGCCACCGACTCGGGCTTTAGCATGAAGGCGATGAACGCCCGCGCGGCCTCGGGGTGCGGGGCGTCCTTGGGGATGACCAGGTTGTCCTGCCATACCAACGTGCCTTCGCGGGGGATGCGGTAGATCAGCTCGAACGGCTTGCCGGCGCGGCGCGCCTGGTCGGCGGCCATCGCCGCATCGCCGTTGTAGGTCAGCGCCAGGCACACGCTGCCATTGGCCAGGTCGCTGATCTGCCGGCCATTGGCGACGTAGCTGATCGACGGCTGCAGCTGGCTCAGCAGGCTCTGCGCGGCGGCCAGGTCGTCCTTGTCCTGGCTGTAAGGGTCCTTGCCCAGGTAGTTCAGGGCCACGCCGATCACCTCCTGGGGCGAGTCGGGCATGGCGATGCCGCAGTCCTTCAGCCGGCTGGCGTACTCGGGCTTGAACAGCAGGTCGAGGCTGTCCAGCGGCACATCCCCCAGGCGTTGGCGCACCGCTTCCACATTCACCCCCAGGCCCAGGGTGCCCCAGGTGTAGGGCACGGCATGGCGGTTGCCGGGGTCGGCCTCGGCGAGCTTGGCCAGCAGGTCCTTGTCGAGGTTGGCATAGCCAGGCATGGCCTGGGGGTCGAGCGGCTGCAGGGCGTTGGCCTTGAGCGCCCGGGCCAGCACGGCCGACGACGGCACCACCACGTCATAGCCGCTGCCACCGGTCAGCAGCTTGGTTTCCAGCACTTCGGTGGTGTCGAAGGTGTCGTAGCGCACCTTGTAGCCGGTTTCCTGCTCGAAGCGCTGGAGAGTTTGCGGGGCGACATAGTCGGCCCAGCTGTAGAGGTTGACGACCTTTTCTTCAGCCTGCAGCGGCAAGGCCAGGACCAGGGACAGCAGGCACAACGATCGACGCATGGCGGACACCTCGGCAAATGGGTGGATGCCGCGAGCATGCCAGCCGGGTTACATTGCAGGAATGGCAAGTTTGCAAAGCTGACATTCACCAGAGGCAATGTAATGCTCGGACAAGTGCACGACCCCGACCTGCACCTGCTGCGGCTGTTCGTCACTGTAGTCGAGGCCGGTGGCTTCAGCGCCGCGCAAGGCGTGCTGGGCCTGAGCCAGCCCACCATCAGCCAGCGCATGGCGCAGCTGGAAGCGCGGCTGGGCTACCGCCTGTGCAGCCGCGGCAAAGGTGGTTTTCACCTGACGGAAAAAGGCGCGTTGTTGCTGGACGCCGCCCGTGGGCTATTGCTGAACATCGAACAGTTTCGCCAGCAGGCCAATGGCGTTGCCGGGCGGCTGCTGGGGACCGTGCGCATAGGCATGGCGGAGAACCAGGACAGGGCGGTGAGCCTGAAGCTGGCGGCGGCCATTGCGGCGTTTCGCAGGCGCGAGGAAGCGGTGCAGCTGGAGCTGATCAGTGCGCCACCTGCAGAGCTGGAGCGCTTGTTGCTGGAGCAGCGGCTGGATTACGCCATCAGCTACTTTTCCGGCAACCAGGCAGCCTTCGATTACCAGCCGCTGTTCGAGGAGCGGCAACGGCTGTATTGCGGCAAGGGCCATGAGCTGTTCGGTGAGGCTGGCGTTGGGCGGGAGCGGTTGCTGGCGATGGACCAGGTGCGCCATCCGTACCGGTTTCTCAAGGGCGGCGAGCCGTTCCAGAGCGAGCGCAGCATGGCGGTGGCGGAGCAGATCGAGAGCGTGCTGACGTTCATGCTGTCGGGGCGGCATATTGGCTATCTGCCGTGCCATTGCGCGCAAGCTTGGGAGGCTGAGGGGCTGTTGTGGGCGCTGGACCCGGGGTTGGACTTTGTGGTGCCGTTTACCTTGGCCAGGCACCGGGCGCAGGCGGTTGGCGAGGCACAGCAGGCGTTTGCACAGGATTTGCTGGCGGCGTTTGCCTGACCCGGCCTCTTCGCGGGCTTGCCCGCTCCCACAGGGGCCTCACAATGCCTGCGGGCGGCGCCGTACCTGTGGGAGCGGGCACGCCCGCGAAGAGGCAAGTTCAGACAACATCAATCAGTAAGCCATGCTCCAGGTCAGGGTGTAGGTACGCCCGCGCCCTTGGTAGTCATACAGGTAAGCCGGCCCGTAGGTAGGCGAGTAGAACAGCGTCGCACGCTGCCCCCAGACCGTGCTGTACTGCTTGTCCAGCAGGTTCTGGATGCCGGCGCTGAAGGTGCCGAAGCCGGTGTCCTGGCTGCCCAGCAGGTCGAAGGTGGTATAGCCGTCGATCTCGTGGTCGGCATCGTCCTTCAGGCTGAAGGCATGGTTGGCCTGCAGCCGTGCACTGCGGCCATCGCCCTTCCAGCCGACGAACGCTGTAGCCTTGGACAACGAGGCATAGCGGGCATCACGCTTGATCCAGCCACCATCGACATCCTCCTCCTCGGAGCGGGTCAGGTGCAGGGTTCCACCGGCTTCCCAGCCGGTCTGGAAGTGCCGGGTCAGAGCGCCTTCGAAACCGAAGTCGCGGCTTTTCTGCTCTTCCACGTTGATGGTCAGCGTCTGCGAATCGACGTTGATGATCTTGTCCGACCAGATGTAATACAGCGCCGCCTGGGCATCCCAGTCCAGGTCGGCATAGCGCCAGCCCAGCTCCACCTGTCGGCTCTTGATGCCGGCCAGCGGGTTGTCGGCCACGCTCAGGCCGGGCTTGCCGTAGTACTTGGCCGGGTCGGGCAGGTCGAAGCCTTCGCCGTAGTTGGTCCATACCTGGTGGCCATTCTTGAAGTCGTAGATGGCACCGACGTTGAACAGGTTGACCTGGTAATCGTTGCTGCCGCCCGGCACACCCTTGAAGTCGCTGACGTCCACATCCATCTGCTGGCGCCGGGCGCCGCCGGACAGGGTCAGGTTATCGGTGGCATGCCAGTCCAGCTGGGCGTACACCGACACGCCATCGACCCGGTAGCTGGGGTAGCGTGCGGCCTTGCTTTCCTTTTCCAGCTCCAGGCCACCCGACTCAGACGACGTCTGGGCGTTGAAGGTGGTCTGTTCGGCATTGAAGCGCTCGCGATCCAGGTCGACGCCGTAGGTCAGCTTCAGCGCGTCCCACTGCTTGGCGAACAGGCCCTTGAGGCTGGTGACTTCGAAGTTCTGCTGCGAGGCGGCGAAGTACACCCCGCGCGAGCCGGTGGGTGTGGCGCGGTTGTAGTACGGGAACGGGTAGAAGTTGTCGTCTTCCTTGCGGTACGAGGCCTGCAGGTAGAAGTCCTGGCCCAGCACGTCGGTGTGGTGGTAGTTGGCGTTCAGCAGCAGGCGCCGGGTGCGCGGCTCCAGGTCCGACGAGTAGCCGCTGCGCAGCTCGGCGTTTTCAAGGTCGGATGGGGCGTTGTGGTTCAGGTTGGGGAAGTAGATGCCGGTGCTGCCGTGGTTGCCCGAGTCATAGTACTGGGCCAGCAGGTCGAGGCTCTGCTGGTCGTTCAGTTGCATCCCCAAGGTGCCGAGCACGTCGATGGTGCGGTTGTACTGCAGGTCGGTCTGGGTGTTGTCGATGAATATCTGGTCGCCGGCGCCATCGTAGAAGGCTTCGTTCTGCTCGCCGGAAACCCCCAGGCGGGCGTTGAACCGCTCGTTGCCACCACTGATCGACTGGGCGAAGCGGGTGGCCAGGTCGTCGCTGTTGTTGAAACCGCTGCTGGCTCCGAGCTGTGTCTCGAAGCGCGCCGGGCCGGGTTCGCCCTTCTTGGTCACGATGTTGATAATACCGCCGGTGGCGCCACCGCCGTAGATGGCACTGGCGCCAGACAGCACTTCGACGCGCTGGACGTTGAACGGCGAAATGCTGTCGAACTGGCGCGACAGGCCGCGCGAGCTGTTCTGGCTGACCCCGTCGATCATCACCAGCACATTGCGCCCGCGCATGTTCTGGCCGTAGTTGGTACGGCCTTCCGGCGCCAGGTCGAGGCCTGGCACCAGCTTGCCGATGGCTTCCTTCAGGCTGACGCCGCTGTCGATCTGCTCGCGCAGCTGCTGCTGGTCGACCACCCACACGGTGCCGGGGATTTCGCTGATCGCGGTGCTGGTGCGCGAGGCCACGCTGACCTCGATCGGCTTGAGATTGACCGCCTGCGGCGCAGCGTCGGCCTTGCGCAGGGTCACCGTGCGGGCATCGCTGAAGTGCCAGCTCATGCCGCTGCTGGCCAGCAACTGCTGCAGGGCCTGCTCGATGCTGTAGCTGCCCTGCAAGGCCGGGCTGGCCTGGCCGGCGACGTCGCCGGTGGTGTACAGCAGGTGCAGGCCGGCCTGGTCGGCGAAGGTGGTCAGGGCCTGGTCCAGCGGCTGGGCCGGCAGGTCGAGCTGGACCTGGCGGGCCTGGGTCTGGGCCTGTTCGGTGGCGGTCGAGGCAAATGCCTGCAGCGGGCCGACCAGCATGGCCAGGGCACTGCAGGACATCAGGGCATGGTGAAGCGGACCGCGGCGGCGGTGCAAGGGCTTGAGCATCAGAGGCACGAATGAGCTTCCTGACAAGTCGTAAATGAGAATTGGTTGCTGATCAGTCCCACTACGACGATCTGGCTTGCAGGAACTTGCAGTGCAAGATAAAAAATTTTTCCTGTGCCGGCCTCTTCGCGGCTAAAGCCGCTCCTACAGGGATCTCCACAGCCTTCCAGGCCTGTGCAGTACCTGTGGGAGCGGCTTCAGCCGCGAAGAGGCCGGCACAGGCGAATCAATGAACCACGGCCAACCACGGCAGGTAGGTCACCTTCAACCCATAGCGCTGCTCAAGGGTCCGCAACAGGGCCTCCGGCTCATCGAGGTCGAACACCCCGCTGACCTCCATCGCCGCCAGCTTGCTATCGGACAACACGATCCGCCCATGCCGGTAACGCTCGAGCTCCGCCAGCACCTGCCCCAGCGGCTTGCCGTTGAAGATCAACTTGCCGCGCTGCCAGGCCATCTGCGTGCCGGCATCGGCCGCTACTGCCAGTTCATGCTCGCCAACCTTGGCTTCGCCGTGTGCCAATACCACGCGGCCATCGCGACGCACGCTGAAGGTAGCCGCACTCCCCTGCACCCGCTCACCGGCCGTATCGACCACAAAGGGCCGTGAATCATCGGTGGTCTCGAACAAGGCTTCACCACACTCCAGCACCACCCGCCGCTCACGGTCGCTGAACACCACGCTCAGGGCAGTGGCGCTGTTCAGCGTCACCCGCGTGCCATCGGCCAGGGTAATCACCTGTCGCTCACCCACCCCGGTGTGGTAATCCGCCAGCAGCACCGGCGCCTGCTGCCAACCCGCCACAGCAACGGCCAACACCAGGGCTGCAGCCACGCCCGCCTGTTTGAGCCAGTTGCGGCAATGGCGCAGGGCCTGGCCGATGTATTTCGCCACCATGCTTTCGGAAACCCCCAGGCGTTGCGCGATCTGCGCCTGGGTCAGGCCGTCGACGCGGTTGAGCAACAGCGCCTGGCGGGCATTGTCGGACAGCTGCAGCAGCGCCTGGTCAAGGATCTGCAGGCGCTCCCGGGCCAGCAAGGCCGCTTCGGGTGCAGGCGCCGGGCAGGCCACCTCACCTGCCCGCTCGCTGTCGTCGTGGCTGGCGGCAATGCGCTGCTCGCGGCGCAAGGCATCGATCGCCAGGTTGCCGGCCACGCGGAAGATGAAACTGCGCGCATGCAGCACCGGCACCGCCTGCTGGTCGATGTTCACCAGCCTCAGGTAGGTTTCCTGCGCGACGTCGGCAGCGCGCTGGCGGTCGCTCATGCGCCGGGTCAGGAACTGCAGCAGGTCGTCGTAGTGCTCCTGGAAGCTTGCCAGCAGGCCCGGCGCGGGAGAGGTCAGCATGGGTTTGGGAACGGCCAGTAGGAGAAGTTATCGGGCGTTAATGAGAAACAGTATCTTTCATCTGGGCAGAGACTTTCAACGCCGACGCGTATTTGCCACACTGCCCATTCGCCCACTCTGGCAAGGTCGCACCCCATGGCTGCCCGTCTGCACCGTTACGCCCGCCTGTTCCTGGTCCTGCTGCTGGCCTGCGGCCTGGGGGCCTGTGCGCTGTTCCAGGCACGCGACCCGGTCAATATCAGCGTGATCGGTATCGAGCCGCTGCCCGGGCAAGAGCTGGAACTGCGCATGGCGGTGAAGATGCGGGTACAAAACCCCAACGAGGCGCCGATCGACTACAACGGCATCGCCCTGAACCTGGAAGTGAACGGCCAGCCGCTGGCTGCCGGGGTCAGCGACCAGCAGGGGCACATCGGCCGTTATGGCGAAGCGGTGGTCGTGGTGCCGGTGAGCATCACGGCGTTTTCCTTCCTGCGCCAAGCCTATGGGCTGGGCCGGGTGGACTCGTTGCAGGGCCTGCCCTATGTGCTGCGCGGCAAGCTGGCCGGCGGGCTGCTGGGGACCGTGCGCTTTACCGACGAGGGCAAGCTGGACCTGCCCAAGGGCGCCTACTGGTAGGCGCCTGGCGGGGTGTGATCAGCGGTTGGCGCTGGCTGCGGCCATCAGTTTGTTGACTTCGCTGCGCACCATGTTGGCGTATTCGGGCGGCGACATGCCATCCAGCTCGGCGCGCACCCACTCGGCCCATTTGCCTTTGCGCCGGGGTTTTTCGGCGATCAGCCGCGCCGCTTCGCCCTTGGCCTTGCCCAGGTTGTTCTGCCACAGCTCGAACAGCCGGGCCTTCTCTGCCTCGATCTGCGCCCGTTCCTCGAAGCTCATGTTGGCCAGATTGAAACTCATGAAGGTACCTGCAGGTTTGAAAATGGCCGCTATCTTACACCCAGGTACTGCAACAGCCCAAAGCCGCCGCAACTTTCCCGACGCGCCGGCATCCATTGTTCAAACCACACCATCGACGAGGACGAGTTCATGGCCCGGAAAAACGCCGCGCTGGCCGACAGCGATCAGATCAAGGACCAGGTATTCAGCGAACTGCAGGCGCTGATCGAAGAATCGGAAAGGCTGCTGAACGACAGCGCCGCCCTGGTGGGTGACGAGGCGGAAACCCTGCGCGCGCAGGTAAGCCTCAAGCTACGCCAGGCGCGCCATGCCGCCGACAAGGTGCGTAGCAAGGCGCAACCGGTGGTGGAGGCTACCCAGGACTACATCGGCGGCCACCCGTGGCAGACCGTGGCCATTTCCGCAGGCCTCGGGCTGGTGGTCGGCCTGCTGCTGGGCCGCCGTCACTGACGCCTGGGCCGCCTGGTGCGAATCAGGCGGCCTGCGCCATCGGGATACCGCTGTGGAAACGCAGCTCCTGGTCCGGTGACTGGATCAGCTCCACCTCCGCTGCACGCACCAGTTCCACCCGGCGGGCGATGTCTGCCTCATCGCCGTAGTTGTGCGCCAGTTTCAGGTACCCCTGGTAGTGGCGCGCTTCGCTCTTCAGCAGGCCGTGGTAGAAGCGGCCCAGCTCCTCGTCCAGGTGCGGTACCAGCGCGGCAAAGCGCTCGCAGCTGCGCGCCTCGATGAACGCCCCCACCACCAGCGTATCCACCAGCTTGACCGGCTCGTGGGCGCGCACCAGGCGCCGCAGCCCCGACGCATAACGCCCCGCCGACACCGGGCGCAGCGGCACGCCGCGACGCTTCATCAGGCGCAGCACCTGCTCGTGGTGCACCAGCTCCTCGCGGGCCAGGCGCGACATCATGTTGATCAGGTCGAGGTGGGTGTTGTACTTGGCGATCAGGCTCAGGGCGGTGCTGGCAGCCTTGAATTCGCAGTTCTTGTGGTCGATCAGCAGGGTTTCCTGGTCGGCGAGCGCCGCTTCGATCCAGGCGTCTGGTGTCGGGCAACCAAGAAAGGCGTCGATTTCGGGGATCAGGGACATGAGCGTGCAACCACAAAGAACAGGCAGGGCCGGCGATTATACCGGCGGCGGCGGGCGGCGCCAGTGACTATGCTTGATGTACATCAAGCGCCAGCGGGGGAAGCGCCGACTATAGTCAGGCATTGGTCGCCACCTTTGAAGGGAGTTAACGCCCATGCAAGCCGTCCGCAGCATCCTCGTCGTCCTCGACCCCGAGCACGCCCACAGCCGGGCACTGACCCGGGCCAAGCTGATCGCCGGTGTCACCGGCGCGCGCCTGCACCTGCTGATGTGCGACAAAAGGCATGACCACAGCGCGCTGCTGAGCCTGCTGAGCAGCCAGTTGCATGATGACGGGTACGACAACGTCACCCATGAAGAGGCCTGGCGCGACAACCTGCACGACACCATCATCTACGTGCAGCAGGCCGAGGGCTGCGAGCTGGTGATCAAGGAACACCGCCCGGACAACCCGCTGAAAAAGGCCCTGCTCACCCCCAGCGACTGGAAGCTGCTGCGCCAGTGCCCGTGTGCCGTGCTGATGGTCAAGAGCGAGCGGCCGTGGACCGGCGGCAAGGTCCTGGCCGCGGTGGACGTGGGCAACCAGGACGAGGACCACCGCCGCCTGCATGCCAGCATCATCGACCATGGCTATGACATTGCTGCGCTGGCCAAGGGTGAGTTGCACGTCATCAGCGCCCATCCGTCGCCGATGCTGTCGGCGTCGGACCCGGTGTACCAGCTGAGCGAGACCATCGAAAAGCGCTACCGCGAGGCGTGCAAGGCGTTCCAGGCAGAGTACGACATCAGCGAAGACCGCTTGCATGTGGCCGAAGGGCCGGCGGATGTGCTGATACCGCATACCGAGAAGAAGATCGATGCCGTGGTGACGGTGATCGGCACGGTGTGCCGCACGGGGATTTCCGGGGCGTTGATTGGTAATACCTCGGAGGTGGTGCTGGATTCGCTGGAAGGGGATGTGCTGGTGCTCAAGAGCGAGGAGGCAATTGCCCATCAGGCGGAACTGGCCCGCGGCTGAGTTCAATCTGTCAGGGCCCTATCGCCGGCAAGCCAGCTCCCACATCGACCGCATTGACCTCAAGTCATGTGCAGTACCTGTGGGAGCTGGCTTGCCGGCGATGGGCTGCGCAGCAGCCCCATTCAACACCAAACGCTAGGCCAACGCTTCCTGCACCTTCGGGTCCAGCCCCTCCCCTGCATTGGCCTCGATCCATTGCGCCAGCTGCCGGCGCATCGCCGGCGTCCAGAAGCTCTGCAGATGCTGCCGTACCCCTTGCACCGCCAGCGCCCGGTCTGGCTCGCTGTCGAAGTAATGGGCAATCTGGTTGGCCATCTTGACCAGGTTCTCACTGCTCATCGGCGCACCTCGGCTTTTTCCGCAATACGGCGCTCCTTCAGCAAGCGCCGCTGCTCGTCACTGAAGTCCTGGTAGCGCTTCTGCCACTGCGAAGGCTGGAACACTTTCACCACCTCCACCGCCGTCACCTTGTACTCAGGGCAGTTGGTGGCCCAGTCGGAGTTGTCGGTGGTAATCACGTTCGCCCCCGACTCGGGGAAGTGGAACGTGGTGTACACCACCCCCGGCGCCACCCGTGCACTGACCTTGGCGCGCAGCACCGTCTGCCCCGCGCGGCTGCCGATGCCGACCCAGTCACCGTCCTGGATGCCACGGCTTTCGGCGTCGGTCGGGTGGATTTCCAGGCGGTCGGCGTCATGCCAGGCGACGTTGCCGGTACGCCGGGTCTGGGCGCCGACGTTGTACTGGCTGAGAATGCGCCCGGTAGTCAGCAGCAGCGGGTAGCGGTTGTTGACCTTCTCTTCGGTGGGCACGTAGCCGGTAAGCATGAAGCGCCCCTTGCCACGTACGAACTGGTCGATGTGCATGGTCGGCGTGCCATCGGGCGCTGCGTCGTTGCATGGCCACTGCAGGCTGCCGTGGCGGTCGATCTCGGCATAGCTGACGCGGTGGAAGGTGGGCGTCAGGCGGGCGATCTCGTCCATGATCTCGGACGGGTGGCGGTAGTTCATCGGGTAGCCCAGGGCATTGGCCAGGGCCACGGTCGCCTCCCAGTCGGCCTTGCCGGCCAGCGGCTCCATGACCTTGCGCACCCGCGAAATGCGCCGCTCGGCGTTGGTGAAGGTGCCGTCCTTCTCCAGGAACGAGCTGCCCGGCAGGAACACATGGGCGAACTTGGCTGTTTCGTTGAGGAAGATGTCCTGCACCACCACGCACTCCATGGCCAGCAAGGCCGCAGTGACGTGCTGGGTGTTGGGGTCGCTCTGGGCAATGTCCTCGCCCTGGCAGTACAAGGCCTTGAAGCTGCCGTCCAGCGCCGCTTCGAACATGTTGGGGATGCGCAGGCCCGGGTCCGGCTGCAGGGTCACGCCCCAGGCACGCTCGAACTCGGCGCGCACGCCCTCGTTGGAAATGTGCCGGTAGCCGGGCAATTCGTGAGGGAACGAACCCATGTCGCACGAGCCCTGCACGTTGTTCTGCCCGCGCAGCGGGTTCACCCCTACCCCTTCGCGGCCGATGTTGCCGGTGGCCATGGCCAGGTTGGCGATGCCCATCACCGCGGTGCTGCCTTGGCTGTGCTCGGTCACGCCCAGGCCGTAGTAGATCGCCGCGTTGCCGCCGGTGGCGTACAGCCGGGCGGCGGCGCGGATCTGTTCGGCAGGCACGCCGCAGACCGGGCCAAGCACTTCGGGGGCGTTTTCCGCCAGGCTGACGAAGTCGCGCCAGCGGGCGAAATCTTCGGTTTCGCAGCGGGCATCGATGAAGCGCTGGGCCAGCAGGCCTTCGGTGACGATCACGTGGGCCAGGGCGTTGAGCATGGCCACGTTGGTACCGGGGCGCAGTTGCAGGTGCAGCTCGGCACGGGCGTGCGGCGAGTCGACCAGGTCGATGCGCCGCGGGTCGATCACGATCAGCCGCGCACCCTGGCGCAGGCGGCGCTTGAGCTGCGAGCCGAATACCGGGTGGGCGTCGGTGGGGTTGGCGCCGATCACCAGCACCACGTCGGCCTGCATCACCGAGTCGAAGCTTTGTGTACCAGCCGACTCACCCAGGGTCTGCTTCAGGCCATAGCCTGTGGGTGAATGGCATACCCGCGCGCAGGTGTCGACGTTGTTGTTGCCGAACGCCGTGCGCACCAGTTTCTGCACCAGGTAGGCTTCTTCGTTGGTGCAGCGGCTGGAGGTGATGCCGCCGATGGAATCGCGACCGTACTTCAGCTGGATGCGGCGGAACTCGCTGGCGGCGTAGGTCACCGCCTCGTCCCAGCTGACTTCCTGCCATGGGTCTTCCAGGCGCTTGCGGATCATCGGCTTGGTGATGCGGTCCGGGTGGGTGGCGTAGCCCCAGGCGAAGCGGCCCTTGACGCAGGCGTGGCCGTGGTTGGCGCCGCCGTTCTTGTCCGGGACCATGCGCACCAGCTGGTCGCCCTTCATTTCGGCGCGGAACGAGCAGCCGACGCCGCAATAGGCGCAGGTGGTGATGACCGCACGCTCGGGCTGGCCCAGCTGTACCAGGCTCTTTTCGGTCAGGGTCGCGGTCGGGCAGGCCTGCACGCAGGCACCGCACGACACGCACTCGGAGGCGAGGAAGTTCTCACCACCCGCCGCCGCCACTCGCGATTCGAAGCCGCGCCCGGTGATGGTCAGGGCGAAGGTGCCCTGGATATCCTCGCAGGCGCGCACACAGCGGCTGCAGACGATGCACTTGCTCGGCTCGTAGTCGAAATACGGGTTGGATACGTCCTTTTTCTCGGCCAGGTGGTTGGCGCCGTCGTAGCCGTAGCGCACCTCGCGCAGGCCCACCTGGCCGGCCACGGTCTGCAGCTCGCAGTTGCCGTTGGCCGAACAGGTCAGGCAGTCCAGCGGGTGGTCGGAGATGTACAGCTCCATCACGTTGCGGCGCAGGCCGGCCAGGCGTGGGGTTTCGGTGTGCACCACCATGCCTTCGCTGACCGGGGTGGTGCAGGAGGCCGGGTAGCCGCGCATGCCTTCGATTTCCACCATGCACATGCGGCATGAGCCGAAGGCTTCGAGGCTGTCGGTGGCGCACAGTTTGGGAATGCTGGTGCCGAGCATGGCCGCGGCACGCATCACCGAGGTACCGGCGGGCACAGTGATGGCACGGCCATCGATGCTCAGGCTGACCTGTACCTCGCTGTCACGGGCCGGGGTGCCGAGGTCGCTGCTTTTATCAGAAGCGGGGTCGAAGAAATTGATCACTGCGCGGCCTCCGTGTGGGTCAGCCCGAAATCGGCGGGGAAGTACTTCAGCGCGCTGGCCACCGGATAGGCGGTCATGCCGCCCATGGCACACAGCGAGCCGTATTGCATGGTGTCGCACAGGTCGCGCAGCAACAGGGCCTGGTCATGCCGTTCGGTCATGTCGCTGGTGGCGATCAGCCGGTCGACCACTTCCATGCCGCGGGTCGAGCCGATGCGGCACGGGGTGCACTTGCCACAGGATTCCTCGGCACAGAACTGCAAGGCGAAGCGCGCCATGCTGGCCATGTTCAGGGTGTCGTCGGCCACTACCACACCACCATGGCCGAGCATCGCGCCCATGGCGGCGAAGGCTTCATAGTCCAGCGGCGTGTCGAAGTGGCTGGGCGGTACCCAGGCACCGAGCGGGCCACCCACCTGCGCGGCCTTCAGCGGCCGGCCGCTGGCCGTGCCGCCGCCATAGCCTTCCACCAGCTCGCGCAGGGTCAGGCCGAAGGCGCGTTCCACCAGGCCGCCCTGGCGGATGTTGCCGGCCAGCTGGAACGGCATGGTGCCCAGCGAGCGGCCCATGCCGAAGTCGCGGTAGAACGCCGCGCCCTTGGCCATGATGATGGGTACCGAGGCCAGGGTGAGTACGTTGTGCACCAGCGTCGGCAGGCCGAACAGGCCCTGCAGCGCGGGCAGCGGAGGCTTGGCGCGGACGATGCCGCGCTTGCCTTCGATGGATTCGAGCAGCGCGGTTTCTTCGCCGCAGATATAGGCGCCGGCGCCGACCCGCACTTCCAGGTCGAAGGCCTGGCCGCTGCCGGCCACGTCGCTGCCGAGATAGCCGGCGTCACGGGCGATGGCGAAGGCCTTGTTGAGCACGCGGATGGCGTCGGGGTATTCCGAGCGCACATAGATGTAGCCCTTGTCGGCACCCACGGCGAGGCCGGCAATGATCATGCCTTCGATCAGCAGGAACGGGTCGCCTTCCATCAGCATGCGATCGGCGAAGGTACCGGAGTCACCCTCGTCGGCGTTGCACACCACGTACTTCTGCCCGGCCCCGGCGTCACGCACGGTGCGCCACTTGATGCCGGCCGGGAACGCCGCACCGCCCCGGCCGCGCAGGCCGGAATCGAGCACGGCGGCGACCACCTCGGCACCGTCCAGGGCAACGGCCGCTTCAAGGCCGGCGAAACCGCCATGGGCACGGTAGTCGTCCAGCGACAGTGGGCGGGTGATGCCGGCGCGGGCGAACAGCAGGCGCTGCTGGGTCTTGAGGTAAGGGATGTCCTCGACCGGCCCCAGGGCCAGCGAGTGGCCACCAGGTTCACCGGGCTCACCGGTAAAAGCGTCGAGCAAGGACGGCACGTCTTCCGGGGTGACCGGGCCGAAACCCAGGCGGCCTTGCGCGCTGTCGCACTCCAGCAGCGGTTCTAGCCAGTACAGCCCGCGGGAACTGGTGCGCTGGATGTCCAGCGGCAGCTGGCGGCGCTCGGCCTCACGCTGCAATGCATCGGCGACCTGGTCGGCGCCCACGGCACGGGCTACCGAATCGCAGGGGATGTACAGCTTCAGCATGCTGCGTCCTCCTGGCAAGCGTTGACCAGCGCGCGCAGGCGCTCAGGGGTAAGGCGCGCATGCACCTGGCCGTCCAGTTCCAGCGCTGGCGAGCAGGCACAGGCGCCCAGGCAGTACACCGGGCGCAGGCTGATGGCGCCGTCGGCGCTGGTGCCGTGGTCGTCCAGCGCCAGCTGTTCGCGCAGTTGCGCGGCCAGCGCCTCGGCGCCCCGGCTCTGGCACGACTCGGCGCGGCACAGGCGCAGGGTGTGGCGCGCCGGTGGCGTGGTGCGGAAATCGTGGTAGAAGCTGATCACCCCACGCACCTCGGCCAGGCTGAGGTTCAGGGCATGGGCAATTTCGGCGACAGCGGCATCGGGGATGTAGCCGATGTCGTGCTGGATGGCATGCAGGATCGGCAACAGCGCGCCGGGGGTATCCTTGTCACGGGCCAGAATGCGGTGGATCACAGGCAGGTGGAGCAATTCATCAGGCATACAGCGGACCTCGGCATCACGGACCCTGCCTGAATTGTTGTAAGGGCAGGTATCCGGCGTGTTCTGCTGCGGCGCGCCGGCCACGTCACGGTTGCGTGGTGCCAGCGGCCTCCTTGCCTGCGGCCGCACGTCTGCGCGCACTGGTCCGAGGCATCCTGCAAGCATGGCACTTGTGGCGCCGGGGGGTTGCGTGCGAACGACCAGGCGCATCCTGAAACCGACGCGGGTTGTTTCTGGCCTTATGCAGTCTGCTGCGCTGTCGCTTGGAGAACTGAGTTCGCAAGCGGTCCGCGTACCCTGTGGGAGCGGCTTTAGCCGCGAAGAATCCAACGCGGTGCATGGCACCGGCTACGCCGGTGTTCGCGGGCATGCCCGCTCCCACAGGGTGCTCCGGTAGCTCAAGGAATGCGCCATACCTGTGAGAGCGGGCGCGCCCGCGAAGAATCCAACGCGGTGCATGGCACCGGCTACGCCGGTGTTCGCGGGCATGCCCGCTCCCACAGGGTGCTCCGGTAGCTCAAGGAATGCGCCATACCTGTGAGAGCGGGCGCGCCCGCGAAGAATCCAACGCGGTGCATGGCACCGGCTACGCCGGTGTTCGCGGGCATGCCCGCTCCCACAGGGTGCTCCGGTAGCTCAAGGAATGCGCCATACCTGTGAGAGCGGGCGCGCCCGCGAAGAATCCAACGCGGTGCATGGCACCGGCTACGCCGGTGTTCGCGGGCATGCCCGCTCCCACAGGGTGCTCCGGTAGCTCAAGGAATGCGCCATACCTGTGAGAGCGGGCGCGCCCGCGAAGAATCCAACGCGGTGCATGGCACCGGCTTCAGGCCACCGCCTTGTCCACGCTGCGCCCGGCCTCCAGTTCACGTACCAGCGGCAGCACATGTTCGCCGAAGTACGCTACTTCCTCCTGGAAGTGCAGGAACCCGGACAAGATCAGATCCACACCCACCGCCTTCAGCGCAACGATGCGCTCGGCAATCTGCCGCGGTGTACCGATCAGGTTGGTCTTGAAGCCATCGTTGTACTGCACCAGGTCTTCGAAGCTGGACCTGGCCCAGTTGCCCTCGCCCTCCGGGCTGGCAGAACCGGCATGCTTCACTTCCTGGCCAAACGCCCGCACCGCCTCGGGGTTGGCCTTGTCGATGATCTCCTGCAGCACCGCACGCGCCTGCTCTTCGGTGTCGCGGGCGATGATGAAGGCATTGACTCCAACCTTTACCGAATGGCCGTTGGCCGCCGCCTTGGCGCGGATATCGTCGACCTGCGCCTTGATCCCTTCCACGCTGTTGCCGTTGGTGAAGTACCAGTCCGACACGCGCGCCGCCATGTCCCGTGCGGCACGCGAGCTGCCGCCCTGGAAAATCTCCGGGTGCGGCTGCTGCAGCGGCTTGGGTTTGAGGTTGTAGTCGCGAAAGCGATAGAAGTCGCCGTTGAAGGTGAAGTTGTCCTGGGTCCAGATGCCCTTCAGCGCGCGGATGAATTCCTCGGAACGGCGATAGCGTTCGTCGTGATCCAGCCAGGGTTCGCCGATGGCGTGGAACTCGCCCTTGAACCAGCCCGAGACCACGTTGATGGCGATGCGGCCATTGGTGAACTGGTCGATGCTCGCCAGCTGCTTGGCCGCCAGCGCCGGGTTCCACGGGCCTGGCAGGATGGCGGCGATGACCTTGAGCTTTTCCGTGGCAGCGAGCAGCGCGTGGCTGATAGTGACCGACTCGTGCTGGTTGTCGGCGCCGTAGCCGGCGGTGAAACGGATTTGCGACAGGGCGTAGTCGAAACCAGCCTGTTCGGCGATTTGCGCGAGCCTGCGGTTGTAGTCGATGTCCCAACTGGTGCGTTGCTCGATGGTGCTGACCACCAGGCCACCACTGACGTTGGGGACCCAGTAGGCGAACTTGATCGGGGCTTGGCTCATGGTAAGGCTCCTTGGTGATCCTCGGGTTCAAGGAGACAGGAGCAGCAAACATGCCAGGCTTTAAAGTGTTTTTATTTCAATTGGTTAGCTGAAATTGGCGGCGATGTTGGCTGAATGCGGTCGAACAAGCTGCTGGATCGCTGTTGCCTGTACAACATCGCCGCCCCGGTGGCAGGTCAGCGGTTCTTGCGCATGCCCATATGCGCGTCATCCATCAGCGCCTTGGCCATGTCGCAAAGAAAGTGCGAAGCCCAGACCAGCACCGGTTCGTTGTCCATAACCCCGATAAACGATGCTCGCCGTGAGCAATCCATCAAGACCGACGCTTGTTCGATGGCATGGTCGCAGCAGTTTCCCGGTTCTACGCGGAACAGTTTCCTGCCGTCCAGCACACCGTCCAGGAACGTGGCCGCGCCTACGGTCAGGCCCAGTGTGCCGGTGTCGTCATCCAATTCCTTGTCCATCTGAAACCCTCTTTTGAATCTGCCGGCCAGTGCGATTTCCCGGTTGCAGTCCCTGGCAGGAAAACCACACCGCCCAGGCTGGCAAAATTTGAAAATCAGCCCAATGCAATGTATGCACCGGCTGCCCGTCCCGGAGCTGCACCTGCGCAATCGCCGACTCCAGCAGCGTGCGCACAGCCTCCATTTCATGCATGACCGCGAGGGTCATGATCGTGGCGGGAGACCTGGGGAGCGAGGCTATCGCGTGATGGCCTACGGACAAGGCGCAGAGCACGTATTCCGTGGCCTGGATCAGGGTGTCTTCCAGGTGATGGGGTGACTCAGTGGAGAAAGGTGGATCGGGAACGAGTTTCAGCATGACAGCCTCCAGACAATAACAAGTCGGACCGTCGCCAGATCACTTGCAGATGATAGGGTGGCGGCTACATGCGGGCCTGCAAGACCGGGCTTGGAGGTCGATTCCCGGCTGGCCCGAAGACCACCCGCACGCAGCCACCGTTGAACGAAGCCAACAGCAAACTGAGACCAAACCAAGCATCGGGCTTGCAGACCCGGTCGTTGAATTTGCAACGACAGGGCGAGACTAGGGGGCTCAGGTTTCCATCGCAATGGTGAAACGGCTTGAAAAGGATGATTCAGAAATGGACTACGAGGAAGGGGAAAAAACTGATTCGGTCTTGTAGGACCAGCTCGCACCGACGCACCAGAACCATACGCTCAACGTTTTTTAGGCTTACAATTTCCAGACTTGGCAGCAATTGACTATCAGGCTTCAACGCCGATAATTGCCCCCAAGTTTTCAGTAATCGCAGCAAAATCCGAGCAGCAAATGGAGGTATTCATGCCAGTCAAAGCAGCAGCACCGGCGCTCATCGTCGCCGCGCTCGCATTGGTGGGTGATTACACAACTCTCTCACTTCAATCACGTGCCGTTGAGGTTCGTGAAGCCAGCGCTACCCCCCCCTCTTCCCCTGACCTGCGCAGGGTAATCGCTGAGCTGACTCATGGCTGGCTGGTCCTGGAGTCGATCTATTCGAGGCGTGTTGTTGCACTCATGAAATCGGATACCTTCGACCAGACCAAATACCTCAAGAATGCTGAGTTGCTCAAAGCGGTAAGGCAGTTGGAGGGCGGACTGCAAGCGGCAAACGTGCCAACCGCTCTTTACGATGAGCACCAGAACCTGCGCCGAGCAGTGGCCAAGGTACGCAGCAAAATGGTTGTCATCGATGGGATCTACCAGCAGTTCTTCCTCACGCCGGATGAGTTCCAGAGCGCACTGAGTGCTCCTGGCCTTCGCGATCTTGCCGATCACACTACCCGCAAGCTCAACCGACTGGCGTAAGGTGACCAATGCCAGTCGAGGTTTCATTTCATCCCGAAACGTTTGAAGAGTTCTTCCTTCCTGTCGATGCGAAACATCCCGGCTTGTCGGAAGTGTTGAAAAGCGAATTCCTACGCTACATCGAATCCAGGCGCCAACTCATCCCCTCGATATTCGGGCGGGACGTACCTTACACGCAGCCGCCACTTGCGTTTCAGGCTTGTCTGATGCACATCCATATCTGCATCCCGCCTGCCCTATTCCCCAAAAACGTTCCTCAGCATGACAGAGTTTGCAAGATGGGACGGCCGGGTGATGACGCAGCACTCATCTACGTCCAGGGCGAGTTGTATGAAGATCGCTATCTGATACTGGCCTTTTTATGGCCGGATGCGCACACCAAAGCCCGGGATATTTCGACCATGCAGTATCTGGCTCGACTGGCGAAAGAATGGCGCGATAACAATTGACCGCGATTATCCGAAACGACGGCGTGACTCTCGGATGGCTGGCATAGATTGAGGTGTAAGGGCGACCACGCCATCGCAACGGAAACACACACCCACCAGGATATCCTTGACCACCCCTTGACCATCGCTGAACGGTACATCACGACGGGCATAGTACGTAGGCACCACTACCTGGCAGTGTTCGCAAAGCGCTTTACCGGTGACCCCTTCGGCAAGAATTTTCATTATCTGAGTACTCGTTAGTGAATGCTGATCAACCGGATGACCTGGCCGGAGCAATAATTGGCGCCGTAGCCTGCGAAACTCGAAAAAGCATGCATTATGAACCCATCGTCCGCACCGTAGCGCAGAGCTGTGTAACCAACGCTTTCATGACTAGCCCCGACTGCCCAGTTCGCGGGTAAAACCTCCCCAGGGAACACCTCGCTCAGGCATTCAAATACACGAAATCCGGCGCTGCTCAGCGCCACGGCGCCGGGCGGGCTCTCATAGAGCAGCACATAACTCATTGCATTAGCAGGGAACCTGTGGGAGCGGCTTTAGCCGCGAACACCGGCGCAGCCGGTGCCATGCACCGCGTTGGATTCTTCGCGGCTAAAGCCGCTCCCACAGAGTACGCGCCAGCACAGGCCAAGCGGTGAAGACTTCTTCCGGCTGCTAAAGGATGCTTTCGACCTGTTGTGGCAGGAGGGCGCGCACCACCCGAAGATGATGAGCGTGGGCCTGCATGGACGGATCAGTGGCCATCCTGGTCGTGCGATGGCGCTGGCGCGCTTTCTCGATTACGTGCAGGGCCACGACGGGGTGTGGGTCTGCCGGCGCGAAGAGATTGCCAGGCACTGGATAGCCCAGTTCCCCGCCTGAGCGGTCAGTCGTTCGCAACGGGACACGCGCCCGGTAGTCCTGGGGAGAAGCGGACAGTAAAGAACAGCCCGGCAGCAAACCACCGGGCCGGAAGCCATCAACGTTGCGAATCGAGCACTTCGTGCTCCGTCACTACCTGCTGGGCCTTGGTGTAGCTTTCGATCAGCAGGCGGTAGTGCGGGAAGATCAGGCTGTAGGCCTCGGCCCATTGCGCGGCGTCCGGGCGGTTCCAGGTGCGCTGGATTTCCGAGGCGACTGCGGCGGTATCCATAGGCACCACGCCGGCCTGTACGACGCGGGCCAGGGTGATTTCCTGGGCGGCCTTGGAATAGGTGCCGGAGGCGTCGATCACCGCGAACACCCGGTAACCGGCGTTTACCGCGGCGATCGCCGGGAAGGCCATGCACACGCTGGTGATGGTGCCGGCGATCACCAGGGTCTTCTTGCCGGTGGCCTCCACGGCGGCGACAAATTCGGGGTTGTCCCAGGCGTTGATCTCACCCTTGCGCGCCACGTACTGCGCATGGGGTGCAGCCTCGTGGATCTCTGGGATCAGCGGGCCGTTGGGGCCCTGCGGCACCGAGGCGGTAGTGATCACCGGGATCTTCGCCAAAGTGGCGATCCTGGCCAGGGTGATGGCGTTGTTGCGCAGTTCGGTCATGGGCATGTCCTTGACCGTCTGGAACAGGCCGCTCTGGTGGTCGATGAGCAGCATGGCGGTGTCGTCGGGGTCGATCACCGGGCGCTGGCCGTTGAAGTTGGCAATCTGCGAGAAGTTGGTCATGTCGGTTCTCCTGACAGGGCATCCGGGCCGGGAAACCCGCGCCTCCTGCGCGGGCGTTCATCCGGACCAGGCGACGCCTGAGTCCGGGGTGTGACATAACGGGCAATCTGCCCGAAACGTCCGCTCTGTTATGGAGGTCACGATACGGATGGAACAATTGCCTCGGTAGTTGGCAAAAATTACTATCAGTGTTCTGCCAGAGGAACACTGAAATGGAAGACCTCAACGACCTCTACTATTTCGCCCAGGTGGTGGAGCACGGCGGTTTCAACCCGGCCGGCCGCGCACTGGGTGAACCCAAGTCGAAGCTGAGCCGGCGAATCGCCGGGCTGGAGGAGCGCCTGGGCGTGCGACTGATCCAGCGTTCGACGCGGCACTTCTCGGTGACCGAGATCGGCCAGGTGTTCTACCGGCACTGTGTGGCGATGCTGGTGGAAGCGGCGGCGGCCACCGAGGCCGTCGAGCAGCACCGCGCCGAGCCGCGCGGGGTGGTGAACCTGAGCTGTCCCACGGCGCTGCTGAACTTCTGGGTCGGCCCGATGCTGGCGCGATTCATGGTGCGGTACCCGCTGGTGGCGTTGCATGTGCAGAGCACCAACCGCCAGGTGGACCTGATCCAGGAAGGCATCGACATCGCTTTGCGGGTGCGCTTCCCCCCACTGGAGAGCAGTGACCTGGTGATGAAGGTGCTAGGCGAAAGCCGGCAGCATGTGGTGGGCGCCCCGGCATTGCGCGAGCACCTGCCGGCAAGGCCGACCCCCGCCGATATTGCCGCCCTGCCGACGCTGCACTGGGGCGCGGTACAGCGCGAATATTACTGGCAACTGGACGGCCCCGAGGGCGCCAGCACGCAGGTGCGCTATCAGCCGCGAATGGTCACCGACGACCTTGTCGCCCTGCGCCAGGCCGCGCTGGCAGGTGCCGGCGCGGTGCACATGCCCGCCGTGGTGGTGCGTGAAGACCTGGAGGACGGCAAGCTTGTGAATCTGCTGCCGGACTGGGCGCCCCGTACCGGGGTTGTCCATGCGGCCTATGCGTCCCGTCGCGGCTTGCTGCCGTCGGTGCGGGCACTACTGGACTTTCTTGGCGACGAATTTGCCAACAGCGGGATCAGCTAGCGGCCTGCCCTGCCGGACGCACCAAGCACAGCCTTGCGCTGGCATTTCACCAGGACCTTGCGGCCTGTTTCGACAAATGGCGTGACAATCAGGCTATAGACCGTCAGGTAACGCTGGTGGTCTTGTTCGCCGGTGCCGAAGCGGATGCTTTCGGGCGTTGATGTGGTGACATAGAGCGTGCCGAACATCCAGTCCCAGAGGGACAGGTTGGTGCCGAAGTTCCGGTTGAAATGGCGCGGGGCGTCACTGTGATGGATCTGGTGCTGGGCCGGGCTGTTAAACACATGTTCCAGCTGCGGGCCGAACGACAACCAGACATGGCTATGCCGCAGGTTGGCCGCCAGGCTGTTGAAGATGAACACCAGGTAGGTCACGCCGAACAGGGTGTAGCGGCTGACTTCACCGCCGCAAAGGTACCAGAAGCATCCGGCGTAGAGGCCGATGCAAATGCCGGTGCTCAGTTTCTCGACGATCTTTTCCACGAAATGCACCCGGCTCGCCGTCGCCGGCACCAGCACGGGCGCCGAATGATGGACCTTGTGAAAGGCCCAGAGCCAGCGGGAGTGAAAGGCCCGGTGCGCCCAGTAATGGATGAAGTCCTTGAGCAGGAACACCCCCAACCCATAGAGCATGGACAGTGCGAGGTTCTCGCCCAGGCGCGGGCGCGCGCCCCAGAGGTTGCTGAAAAAGGCCAGGTAATCGCCGGAGCGCAGGATGTAGGGGTCGACCAGATGGACGACGGGCAGCACCAGCGCAACCTTGAGGATGGCCCGCACGAAGTAGTAGCGGTAGTCCAGCAGCGCCGAGGGATGCAGATGTACCCGGGCGCCACCGATGAATTGCCAGAACGACTGGGCGTCGCTCAGGCCGCGCCGCTTCCTGAAGCGGAACAGACCATAGGCTGCGCCATAGGAGATGCAAAGGAACAAGGCCCCGAAACGGCCGTTCACATTGAAAATGCCGAGAAACTGGTCGGTAACGGGCGTGATCACCCAATCGGTCAGGTGCTCATAGACAAGCGACAGGGCATCCACGAAACGTCAGCCTCGGCAAAAGGGACGCAATTGTAAATCAGATTGATTTACTCGAGTGGCTTTCTGCATGAAGTGGTGCTTCAAGCACCGGGTAATCGCTACCACGCTGATCGACTGCGGTGACTTTCGCGATGACCTTGCCGACATGGTGTCGTATGACCGGGTCGAGGTAGTACGCGGGGCCACGGGGCTGATGTCCGGCACCGGTGACCCCGATGCGACCGTCAACCTGATTCGCAAGAGACCTTCACCCAGGGTGCCTACACCGTGGTCAAGCGGCGCCGAACAAGTATCCATATTTGGCGCAGCCAGTAACACATGCGCACAATATGTGTGTACAAATCTCCCATCTCCAGGCTCGCATAAAATGTGACGGCGACCAATGAAGAGGATACAAAAGCCCGAGCACCGCCAACTCAAACTGCTCGGCGGGTTGGTACGAATCTTGTTTGTATACAAAACCAAAAATAAAAGTACACAAGAGTTACGGAGTCCCGATGGCGTCAATTTCACGTTCCGGTGTCAGCCAGCTTGATGTTCTCCCTGCCGAAACGGCTGGGCCCACTCAGTTGGAGTTGAGCCCGCGCCTTTACAGTGCCGACCTTGCACCGACCCGCGCGGCAAATCGCACCTGGGGCCGCTACAGCCTGTTTGCACTGTGGACCAACGATGTGCACAACATCGCCAACTATTCCTTCGCCATCGGCCTCTTCGCCCTGGGCATGAGCGGCGCCCAGATCCTCGCAGCCTTCGCGCTCGGCGCACTGGTGATCTATGGCCTCATGAACTTGTCCGGCTACATGGGGCAGAAGACCGGCCTGCCCTACCCCGTCATGTGCCGGATCAGCTTCGGCATCCATGGTGCGCAGATCCCGGCATTGATCCGCGCGGTAATCGCCATCGCCTGGTTCGGCATCCAGACATACCTCGCCTCGGTAGTGCTGCGCGTGCTGCTCACCGCCATCGCTCCCGACCTCAAGCCCTACGACCAGAACTCGATCCTCGGCCTGTCGACCCTGGGCTGGATCACCTTCCTCGGCATCTGGTGCGTGCAAGTGGCGATCTTCGCCTATGGCATGGAGATGGTGCGCCGTTACGAATCCTTAGCCGGGCCGATCATCCTGGTCGCCTTCGCAGGCCTGGCGGGCTGGATGTACTGGCGCAGCGGCCTGTCGATTTCCTGGTCCAGCGGCAACGCTCCGACCGGCTCCACGATGTGGCTAAAGGTGCTGGGTGCCGCCGCGCTGTGGGTCTCGCTGTACGGCACCATGATCCTCAACTTCTGCGACTTTACCCGCAACTGCCCGGACAAACGCACCATCAGCGTGGGCAACTTCTGGGGCCTGCCGGTGAACATGCTCGGTTTCGCACTGATCGCCGTGGTGCTCGCCGGCGCGCAGTTCAGCATCGACGGCAAGCTGGTGCAGGGCCCGACCGAGATCGTTGCAGCCATCCCGAACACCGCCGGCCTGGTGCTGGCCTGCCTGGCCTTCCTGATCGTCACCGTGGCGGTGAACATCATGGCCAACTTCGTCGCCCCGGCCTACGTACTCACCAACCTGGCCCCAAACCTGCTGAACTTCCGCCGCGCCGGCTTGCTCAGCGCCGGTATCGCCGTGCTGATCCTGCCCTGGCACCTGTACAACAGCCCGTCCGTGATCGTGTATTTCCTCGGCGGCCTGGGCGCCCTGCTCGGCCCACTGTACGGGATCATCGTCACCGACTATTACCTGGTTCGCCGCAGCCGGGTGAACCTGCCGGAGCTGTATAGCGAAAGCAGCGAGGCCGCCTATCACTATCGTGGCGGGGTCAACCTGCGCGCCGTAGCGGCCTTCATCCCGGCGTCGCTGATCGCCATCGTGCTGGCGCTGGTGCCGGCGTTCGATACGCTGTCGCAGTTCTCCTGGTTCTTCGGCGCGGGCCTGGGTGGGCTGATCCACTATGCCCTTGCCAACCGCAGTGCAAGGTACCTTGAGGTTTCCGGCGAAAGCATCGCAGTGGATAGCACGCACCACTGACCGGGGGCTGCCAGCGCGCCCTGGCCACGGCCAGCGCGGCCCCCTGTAGGAGCGGCCTTGTGTCGCGAAAGGGCTGCGCAGCAGCCCCAGCAATTTGAGCCTCTGCGCTGAATCCCTGGGGCTGCTACGCAGCCCTTTCGCGACACAAGGCCGCCTCCTACAAGGCTCCCATCAGCCAGCTGAGATGCCCGCTCACTCGGCAGGACCATCCGATCTGTTTCCAGACGCATGCCCTGCTCTCTTGGTAAACTAGCCGCCTGCCCTGGCAATCACCGATCTCCCGCCGCCGACTTTTGCTACGTCGCGCCCTCGGTTTGCTACAAACACCCTCGAAATTGCTGAATTTGGTACAAGACACGTTGAACGATATGACCACAAACCCAGGCTCTAACCCAGCAACCACGCGCCCTGAGCCTTCCCGTCGCTTCAGCGTTGCACCCATGATGGACTGGACAGACCGCCACTGCCGGTTCTTCCTGCGCCTGCTTTCCAAAAACACCCTGCTGTACACCGAAATGGTCACCACCGGTGCCCTGCTGCACAACGACGCCCACCGTTTCCTGCGCCACGACGTCTCCGAGCACCCGCTGGCCCTGCAACTGGGCGGCAGTGTGCCGGCCGACCTGGCTGCCTGTGCCCGCCTGGCCGAGGAGGCTGGCTACGACGAGGTCAACCTCAACGTCGGTTGCCCGAGTGACCGGGTGCAGAACAACATGATCGGCGCCTGCCTGATGGCCCACCCGGCGCTGGTGGCCGACTGCGTGAAAGCCATGCGTGACGCGGTGTCGACCCCGGTGACGGTCAAGCACCGCATCGGTATCAATGGCCGCGACAGCTACGCCGAGCTGTGCGACTTCGTCGGCCAGGTGCGCGAGGCAGGTTGCCGGAGCTTTACCGTGCATGCGCGCATCGCGATCCTGGAAGGTTTGTCGCCGAAGGAGAACCGTGAGATTCCGCCGCTGCGCTATGACGTGGCGGCGCAGTTGAAGGCGGACTTCCCGGACCTGGAGATCGTGCTCAACGGCGGGATCAAGACCCTGGACGAGTGCCAGGCACACCTTGAAACCTTCGATGGGGTGATGCTGGGGCGTGAGGCGTACCACAACCCTTACTTGCTGGCCGAGGTGGACCAGCAGTTGTTCGGCAGCGAGGCGGCGGTGGTCAGCCGCAGCGAGGCGCTGGCGCAGTTGCGGCCTTATATCGTCGCGCACATGGAAAGTGGTGGCGCGATGCACCACGTTACCCGGCATATTCTGGGGCTGGCCCAAGGGTTCAAGGGGGCGCGGCGCTTCCGCCAGTTGCTGTCGGCGGATATTCACAAGGCGGCGGAGCCGTTGGCGGTGTTCGACCAGGCGGTGGAGTTGTTGCAGGGGCGGTAACCTGACAAGCGTTGCAGTATCTGTGGGAGCGGGCGTGCCCGCGAACACCGGCGCAGCCGGTGCCAGCCACCGCGTTGGATTCTTCGCGGGCTCGCCCGCTCCCACAGAAGCCGCGTCGCGCTTACGAACCAAGCCCTCTTCATGACCATGCGGAACCTCGGGGCCGCTTGCGACTCGAAACCTCACCTTTCGCACCGCGCTTCGCGAGCCCTTGAGTGGCCGTCGGGGCTCGGGTAATGTCGAGTCATTGCACAGGACAGAGCACGCCCATGACCTCCAAGCTGGAACAACTCAAGCAGTTCACCACCGTGGTCGCCGACACCGGGGACCTGGACGCCATCACCCGCCTGAAACCGGTCGATGCCACCACCAACCCGTCGCTGCTGCTCAAGGCTGCGGCCATCCCGGGTTACGCCGATCTGCTCAAGCAGGTTAAGGCCGATGCAAAGGGTAATGTCGACCTGGCCTGCGACAAGTTCGCGGTGGCCGTGGGCTCGGGCATCCTCAAGGTCATCCCGGGGCGTATCTCCACCGAGGTCGATGCCCGCCTGTCGTTCGATGAACCCGCCCTGCTGGCCAAGGCGCGCAAGCTGATCGATCTGTACGAAGCCGCTGGCATTGGCCGCGACCGCGTGCTGATCAAGCTGGCCTCCACCTGGGAAGGCATCCGCGCCGCCGAAAAGCTGGAGAAGGAAGGCATCCAGACCAACCTCACCCTGCTGTTCTCCTTCGCCCAGGCCCAGGCCTGCGCCGATGCCGGGGTGTTCCTGATTTCGCCGTTCGTGGGCCGTATCTACGACTGGTACAAGAAGAGCACCGGCAAGGAATACGTGGGCGCCGAAGACCCGGGCGTGCAGTCGGTCACTCGCATCTACAACTACTACAAGGCCAACGGCTACAAGACGGTGGTCATGGGTGCCAGCTTCCGCAATATCGGCCAGATCGAGCAACTGGCCGGCTGCGACCGCCTGACCATCAGCCCAGAGCTGCTGCAGCAGCTCAGCGATGACCAGGGCGACCTGCCGCAAGTGCTGAAGCCGGGCAATGCCGGCGAGCCCAAGCAACAGCTGAACGAAAGCCAGTTCCGCTGGGCCATGAACGAAGATGCCATGGGTACCGAGAAACTGGCCGAGGGCATTCGCCAGTTCGCGCGGGACCAGGAGAAGCTGGAGAAGTTGATGGCTGAAAAGGCCTGATACATTTCGGGATTGCCTGACGGGCGGGAAGTGTTCAGCATTTTCCGCCCGTTTTGTTTTACCTGGCCTTAGATTTGTATTGAATTCCAGGGCCTCTTCGCGGGTAAACCCGCTCCCACAAGGATCCCCACAGGCCAGAAGTTGGCGCTGTACCTGTGAGAGCGGGTTTACCCGCGAAGAGGCCCGAGAAGCCACCTGAGCTGTCGATGACCTCCTCTACCCCATTGCCCCTCGTACTCGCCGGCCCGGTACTGCGCCGCCTGGAACCCCAGCGCCTGGCCATCTGGCTGGTCGCCACGCAACCGCTGCAACCCGAATTCATCTTCCCGGCAGGCGAGGCCCAGGTCGATTGCCAGGTGGTCGCGGTGGGCCAGCACGCCTTCATCCACCTGCTGGACATCCACTTCGCCCAGCCGCTGCCCTGCAACCAGCTGCTCGATTATGACCTGCTCATCAACGGCCAGGGCATCGCCGGCTGGGCGCCGCACCTGCTCTACCCCGGCGCCCGGCGCCCAAGCCTGGTGCTGCGCGATCGGCTCGACCACCTGCTGCACGGCTCATGCCGCAAGCCGCATTTTCCGGCCGCCGATGGCCTGCTCTGCGCCGACCGCCTGCTGCAGGCCTGCGAAAGCCCCGCGGACCGCCCCGCCGTGCTGCTGATGACCGGCGACCAGGTCTATGCCGACGACGTCGCCGGCCCGATGCTGCGCGCCATCCACAGCCTGATTGCGCGCCTGGGCCTGTTCGACGAGCAACTGGAGGGCGCGGTGGTGCCCGACAGCCAGGCGCTGTACCAGCACCCGGCCTGCTATTACCACCGCGCCGACCTGCTGCCGGCGCAGGAACGCAACGAAACCCTGCGCGAGCGCTTTTTCGGCGGCAAGCGCAAGCCGATCTTCTCGTCCAGCAACGCCGACAACCATCTGGTGACCTTCGCCGAGGTCATGGCCATGTACCTGCTGGTGTGGTCACCGGTGCCCTGGCAGCTGGCGAACCTGGACATGCCCAACGGGCTCACCGCCCCGCGCCAGGCCCGTTACCGGCAGGAGCTGCCGCTGATCCAGGCGTTTGCCGAAAACCTCGGCCAGGTAGCGCGAGTGATGGCCCACCTGCCGTGCCTGATGATCTTCGACGACCACGACATCACCGACGACTGGAACCTCTCGGCGCTGTGGGAAGAAACCGCCTACGGCCACCCCTTCTCGCGGCGGATCATCGGCAATGCCCTGCTCGGCTACCTGCTGTGCCAGGCCTGGGGTAACGACCCGCAGGGTTGCAAGCCCCTGGTCGGGCAATGCCAGGCGTTGAACAGCCAGACCCAGGATGAGCTGATCGGCGCACTGCTGCGCTTCCAGGGCTGGCAGTTCAGCCTGCCCACCAACCCACCCTTGCTGGTGCTGGACACCCGCACCCGCCGCTGGCGCAGCGAAAGCAGCCTGGCCAAGCCGTCCGGCCTGCTCGACTGGGAGGCGCTGAGCGAGTTGCAGCAAGCATTGCTGGACCACCCGTCGGCGATCATCGTGTCGCCTGCGCCGATTTTTGGTGTGAAGCTGATAGAGACGGTGCAGAAGCTGTTCAGCTGGCTGGGCTACCCGCTGCTGGTGGATGCCGAGAACTGGATGGCCCATCGCGGTGCAGCGCAGGTCATCCTCAACATCTTCCGCCACTCGCGCACGCCAGGGCACTACGTGGTGCTGTCCGGCGACGTGCATTACTCGTTCGTCTATGAAGTGCTGATCCGCCACCGCCAGCGCAGCCCGCACTTGTGGCAGGTGACCAGCAGCGGGATCAAGAACGAATTCCCGCGGCGCTTGCTGGATGTGCTCGACCGGCTCAACCGCTGGCTGTATGCGCCACGCTCGCCGCTCAACTGGTTTACCAAGCGGCGGGAAATGGAGGTGGTGCCGCGTACACCCAGCCATAGCAAGGCTGGCGAGCGGTTGTGGAATGGCGCGGGGTTGGGGCAGGTGTTCTTCGATGAACAGGGGCGGCCGGCGCGGGTGTATCAGCTGGATGCGGGTGGGGGTGAGGCTACCGAGTTTGCGCGGCGGGGGTGATCAGGCAGGTAATGCTGGTGTTGGCCTTGCCGGCCTCTTCGCGGGTAAACCCGCTCCTACAGGTAGAGTGCATGACTCAAGACTGGTGCATAACCTGTGGGAGCGGGTTCACCCGCGAAGAGGCCGGTACAGGCTGAAGATCAGGTCCGCTCCAGCGCATTGACCAGGTCATGGAAGGCTTCGCGGTTAGAGTCGTTCAGGCCCATGAGGATCTTGTGCGCCTCCAGCACCTTGGAGCGCACCACGTCTTCGTTCTGGTCCTGGGACGGCAGGTCGGTCAGGCATTCCGGGCACGGGATCGGCCGATCGACGATGTTGAACACCTGATCGAAGCCCATCGACTGCAACAACCGGGAAATGTCCGGGTTGGTGGTGACCACGGTCGGCAATAGGCCCACCTTCTGGCGCGACAGGATCGACAGCTTGGCCAGCAGGCCCAGGGTGGTGCTGTCGATGCTCTCGGTTTCGGTCAGGTCGATGACAATCGCCGAGAAGTTCAACGCGGTGAAAATCTTCTCGATCGTCGCATCCAGCGCCGAACACAGGGTCAGGCGCACTTCACCGACGAATTTCAGGACGAAGGTACCGCTCTGCTCGGCGAACTGGATTCTACCGGTACTCATTGAAGGTTCCTGCTCAACACCAATAGGGCGATATCATCCGGCATCTCCCCAAGCGTAGCCAATCCAAATCGTTGACGCAGCCCATCCAGGCTGCCACCTGCTGCCCTGACGATTTCCGGCAGGGCGGTTTCTTTATCTTTGAGCGTGTCACCCGGCAAAAGGTCCAGAATGCCATCGGACATCAGGCTGAGGCTGAACTGCGGCGGCAGCTCCACCACCAGGTCCTGGTAGGTGGCCTCGTCGAACAGCCCCACCGGCAGGCCGCGGCCTTCCAGGTAGCGGGTGTGCTCTGGGGTGTGCAGCACCGGCAGCGGCAGATGACCGCCAACGGCGTAGGTCAGCAGGCCGGTGTCTTCATCGATCACCCCGCCAACCATGGTCACGTGCTTGCCCAGCTTGCAGTTGATCAGCCCGCGGTTGATGTGGCTGAGCACCTGCGAGGGTTTGAACTCGCGCATCTTGCTGCCGCGCTTGAATTCGAACAACAGCCGCGTGGTCATGAACTTCAGCAGCACGGTGACGAACGCTGACGATGCGCCATGCCCGGAGACGTCGGCGAGATAGAAAGCGATGCGCCGTTCATCCACCCGGAAGTAATCGGCAAAATCACCCGACAGGTACAGCGACGGGATGATCTGGTGCTCGAAAGCGAACTCGCCGGCCACCCAAGGGCTCTCCGGCAGCATGTTCATCTGCACCTGGCGACCGGCGGTCTGATCCTCCTGCAGCAGGTGCAGGCTGGCTTCCAGTTCGCGGTTGGCGGCTTCGAGCTTGTCGCGGTAGCGCTGGTTTTCCAGCACCAGACGGGAGCGGTCCAGGGCGCGGCGCACCGAATGCTCGAGCACGGCCAGGTCTTCCAGCGGCTTGATCAGGTAGTCGGCAGCGCCCAGGCGCAACGCTTCCACCGCATCGCTCATGACGCCGGCACCGGACACCACGATCACCGGCAACTGCGGGGCGCGCTCGCTGACCTGGCGGATCAGTTCGAGGCCGCCCATCTGCGGCATGCGCAGATCGCAGATCACGAGGTCGGGCTGGTGTTCTTCGAAGACCTGAAGCCCCTGCTGGCCATTGCCGGCCTGGAGGACGCTGAAGCCACTGTCTTCAAGATAGGCGGCGAGGCTTGCACGGACCACGTCGTCGTCATCGATGATCAGCAGCGTTGCACTGGTTTTCTGCATGTGGGCGAACGGCGCCGATTTAGGTTGGTGCAGCGGTGTCGGCAAGGCAGACGGCCAGCTACGGGAATTCTTTGTGGTCACACTCTACTTGAGTTGTAGGACAAGAACACTTGCCCGGCAACTGTCAGAGGGACCTTGTAAGGCGCAGACGGTACTCCCATCCGGCAGGCGTTTCAAGCATGCAAAGGTTCACCTCGACGCACTTTACAGGCCAAATCACCGGGAGTTATAAGAAAGTCGACCAGCGCAACCCGATGGGAAGGATGCAGCATGCCTCATACGCCCTCCAGCCATGACGAGAAACGCGATTTCATCCGCATGCGCATCGACACCGAGGTCAGCCTGCTGCACGCAGGCCAGGTGATCGCGGCAGTGTGCCTGGACCTGTCCAGCGGCGGCATGCAGGTGCAGGCACCGCAGCGCTTCCAGGTGGGAGACCATATCGAGGTACAGATCGAGTCCGACCACCCGGCACTGAAGGGGCTGCACGCCAGCACCGAAGTGGTGTGGATTGCCGACCAGCCGGGCGGGCAGCAGAAGTTCGGGTTGCGGATTCTGGCGATGCATTGATGGGCCCTGTGGGAGCGGTCTTGTGTCGCGAAAGGGCCGCAAAGCGGCCCCGGCAATACACGCGTGGATGCTGAGATCTAAGGCTGCTACGCAGCCCTTTCGCGACGCAAGGCCGCTCCCACAAAGAACCCGCGCAGGATCAGAAGTCGTCTTCGACCTCGCCATCCTTGACCTTGAACTCGCGGTTCTGCAGGTAGGCATTGCGAATGAAGATGTACTTGTCACCCTGGATCAGCTTCTCGGCCGACAACAGGTCGGCGCGGGTGTCGATGATATCCAGGGCGAAGATCGAATTGCGCGTCGGCACATGGTCGATGTAGCGGTAGGGCTTGGTGTAGGTATCCGGGTACTTGGCCACGCCGTCACGCACGGTGCTCGGGCCCAGCAGCGGGATGACCACATACGGGCCGCTCGGCACGCCCCAGTAGCCGAGGGTCTGGCCGAAGTCCTCGTCGTTGCGCTGCAGGCCCATCTTGGTACCCACGTCGAAGAAGCCGCCCAGACCGAAGGTGGTGTTGACGATCAGCCGCGCCGTGTCCACGCCCGCAGCATGGGGCTTGAACTGCAGCAGGTCGTTGGCCAGGTTGGTCACGTCACCCAGGTTGCGGAAGATGTTGTGGATGCCATCTTCGAGGAACTGCGGGGTGACCGCCTGGTAGCCCTTGGCCAATGGCTTGAGGGCATAGGTGTCGAGGGTATCGTTGAAACGGAAGATCGGGCGGTTGACCGCTTCCCAGGGATCTTCCTCGGTGGCGGCCTGGGTGGCTGCCACGGGCGCCAGCAGCATGCTGGCGCAGACACAGGCCTGGGTGACTCGTTCGATCACACTGGCACCGATCCTACGCATAGGTGTTTCTCCATCGAATTTCTCGGCCGCAAGCGCAAACGGGTGCGCTGCTGTACGGCGGCAGTATAGAGGCTTGCGGGCTGATAAACAGCTTTACACATCTCTGCTCAATATTTTGTGAACAACTGTTGCGCGGTGCCCGCTGTCACAGGGCGGTAACAATCGCCGAATAGCCTGCGGACTATTTGAGGGAAGTTGCCATGGACGCTGCACCCGCCTTCACCGCTGTGCTGTTCGGCTTGCGCGGCTGCCTGGTGCAAGCCGCCAATGGCGCCCCCTCGCCCGCCCCCGGCGCCCTGGCCACCCTCGCCAGCCTGCGCCAGCGCCAGGTGCCGTGCATCTGGCTGGACGACCTCGACGCCACTCAAAGCAAGCGCCTGGCCCATGTACTGCCTGCCTGGCTGCCGGGGCATTCGGTGAACGGCGTGCGCTGGCCGGCGCCGAATGCCTGCTGGCAGGCCCTGATGACATTGGACAGCCAACGCCTGGACGGCTGCGTGCTGGTCAGCGGCGACCCACGTCTGCTGCAATCTGGCCTGAACGCGGGGTTGTGGACCGTAGGGCTGGCAGCCTGCAGCCCGTTCTGCGACCGCAGCTCGCGGCAATGGCAAGCCATGACTGCGCAGGAACAGGACCTGGCCCGTGGCAAGGCGACGCTGGAACTGTTCAGCCTGGGCGTGCACTCGGTGATCGACCACCTGGAAGCGCTGGACACCTGCCTGCAGGACATCGCCCAACGCCGGCGCAAGGGCGAAAAACCCTGATACAGCACCATTGACGCGGATCATGCAAAGCAACGGCAGGTGGATTACGCTGAAGACAGGCCAGAACCTTTGCCGCTTCGCTGAGGTCCATGGCTTGCCAAGCCATTGATGGAGAACTGCCAATGCCTGCCCGCGAATTGCAAGAGCGCCTGAACAGCTTGCGCGAGCAACTGGACCGCAACGTGCCGCTTTCTGACGAGGAACTGGCCGCGCTGCACGAAGAAGCGCGCCAGATCGAGGCGCAACTGAAGCTTGAGGAAGCCACGCCAGACAACAACCTGGTGGACGGCGTGAACCTGGCGATCGAACGCTTCGAGGCCGACCACCCCGACCTCACCGCCACCCTGCGCAGCATTGCCAACTCGCTGCACAGCATGGGGATCTAGAAATACTGGGGCCGCTTTGCGGCCCTATCGCGACACAAGGCCGCTCCTACAGGTACAGCGCAAGCCTCAAATCTTGCGCTGTACCTGTAGGAGCGGCCTTGTGTCGCGATAGGGGCGCAAAGCGCCCCCCGGCGTATTTGCGAACCTTACTGCCGAACCAGGCGCTTGTTGTCCGGGCTGATCGCCCCCGTGCTGCGGTAAGGGTTGATATCCAGCCCACCCCGGCGCACATAGCGCGCATACACCGTCAAATGCTCCGGCTGCAGCAGGTTCTTCAAGTCCAGGTAGATCCGCTCCACACACTGCTCGTGGAAGTCGGCATGCTGGCGGAAGCTGATCAGGTAGGTCAGCAGGCTGGCATGGTCCAGCGCCCTGCCCTTGTACTCGACCACCACGCTGCCCCAGTCCGGCTGGCCGGTGACCGGGCAGTTGGACTTCAGCAGGTGGCTGTGCAGGGTTTCTTCCACCTGTCGCTCCGGGTTGCAGCGCAGCAGCTCTGGCTGCGGCTGTTCGTAGTTGCTGATGGCAACGTCCAGCGCATCGATGCACTGCCCCGGCAAGGCCACCACGCCTTGGGCCTCGACCTCGGCCAGGGTGCGCACTTTCACGCCGACCGGCTTGCCGGCGGCGGCGGACAGGTCTTTCTCCAGGCACGCCTGCAGTTCGCCAAGCGAGGCGAACACCGTCTGGTTCAATGAGTTCAGGTACAGCTTGAACGACTTGGACTCGATGATGTTCGGCGAATCGGCGGGGATGGCGAACTCGCCGATCGCCACCACCGGCTTGCCCGACGGCAGCAGCCAGCTCAGCTCGAAGCAGTTCCAGTAATCCACACCCTGCCACGGCAAGGTCTGGGCGGTAACGCCCAGCTCGGCCCACTTGGCGGTACGCGGAATCGGGAACAGCAGCTCCGGGGAATAGGTGGCAATGTATTCGCTGGACTTGCCCAGCGGGGAATGTTCGGCAGCGGGATGCATGGAAACTGACCTGAAGGTTCGAAATTGCCCCTAGTCTACCGGTTTTGCACCCCGCCTTGGAGCGCAAGTCAGCGGGATTACATCTTCGTCAGTTTGGGGCGAGCGGGTGCATCGTCACGTATCATCTCAGCATCACCCAATCCCTGTGGGAGCGGGTTCACCCGCGAACACCGGCAAAGCCGGTGCCATGCACCGTGTTGAATTCTTCGCGGGTAAACCCGCTCCCAAAGGGTTTTGTGCCGTTTGCTGGAGTCAATTCACCCAATGAAACTGCTGATCGTCGAAGACCAGGCCCGTACCGGCCAGTACCTGAGCCAGGGCCTGAACGAGGCCGGCTTCGCCACCGAACTGGCCACCGACGGCGAGACCGGCCAGTTCCTCGCCCTGACCGGCGACCACGACCTGCTGATTCTCGACGTGATGCTGCCCGGCCGTGACGGCTGGCAGATCCTCCAGGCCGTGCGCCAGGCCGGCCTGGACACCCCGGTGCTGTTTCTCACCGCCCGCGATGCCGTGGAAGACCGGGTGCACGGCCTGGAGCTGGGCGCCGATGATTACCTGGTCAAGCCGTTCGCCTTCTCCGAACTGCTTGCGCGGGTGCGCAGCCTGCTGCGCCGGGGCACCAGCCCCAGCCAGGACACCACCCTGGGCCTGGCCGACCTGCGCCTGGACCTGATCCGCCGCCGCGCCGAGCGCGCCGGCCAGCGCATCGACCTGACCGCCAAGGAGTTCGCCCTGCTTGAACTGCTGCTGCGCCGCCAGGGCGAGGTGCTGCCCAAATCGCTGATCGCCTCGCAGGTGTGGGACATGAATTTCGACAGCGACACCAATGTGATCGAAGTGGCGATCCGCCGCCTGCGCCTGAAGATCGACGACCCGCATCCCAACAAGCTGATCCATACCGTGCGCGGCATGGGCTATGTACTCGAAGAGCGCGCGGAGTGATGCGTCGGGTCTCCCTCGGCAGCCGCCTGGCCCTGCTGTTCGCCGCCTGCACCGCCGCTGTCTCGCTCGGCGCCGGCCTGATATTCAGCCGGGCCAGCGAGCAGCATTTCGTCGAACTGGACCAGCAACTGCTGGACTCGCGCCTGTCGCTGTTCCGCACCCAGCTGGCCGGTATCACCACCCCGGCCGAGCTGCAGGCGCGCCTGCCCGCCTTGCGCGATGAACTGGGCCACCAGGCCGACCTGGCCCTGCGCATCAACGGCAGCGACGGCGCCACCTGGTTCGAAAGCCGTACAGGCCTGCCGCGGACGCCACTGCCCGACGGGCTGGCAACCCTGCATGCGCAAGGCACCGACTACCGCAGCCTGGCCGTGCACCTGGCGCAAGGCGCCCCGCAGTCGCCACAACTGACCCTGTACCTCGACATCACCCATCACCAGCACTTCCTGCAGGGCATGCAGCGGCTGATCTGGCTGACGGTGGGCCTGTCGGCGCTGGCCACGGCACTGCTCGGTGCCTGGGCTGCACGCCGCGGGCTGCGACCGTTGCGGCAGATGGGCCAGGTGGCTGCCAGCGTATCGGCGCGCTCGCTCACCACACGCCTGCCGGTGGCACAGATGCCCGAAGAGCTGGCCGAGCTGGCGACGACCATGAACGCCATGCTGCAGCGCCTGGACGATGCCTTCCAGCGCCTGTCGGCATTCTCCGCCGACATCGCCCACGAGCTGCGCACGCCGCTGTCCAACCTTCTGACCCACACCCAGGTCACCCTCACCCGCCCGCGCAGCCTCGAAGAGTACCGCGAAGCCCTGCACGGCAACCTCGAGGAGCTGCAATGGATGGCGCAGATGATCAACGACATGCTGTTCCTGGCCAAGGCCGACCATGGCCTGCTGGTGCCGGGGCAAGCACCGCTGGTGCTGCATGAGGAGGTGGATGCGCTGCTGGAGTACTACGCGCCGCTGGCAGAGGACAGCGGCGTGCAGATGCTGCGCGAGGGTGAGGCGCTGCTGCAGGGCGACCGGCATATGCTGCGCCGGGCGCTGTCCAACTTGCTGGACAATGCCTTGCGCTTCACCCCGTCGGGTGGGCAGATAAAGGTGACATTGGGGCCAGGGCCGAGGATTGGCGTGGCCAATACCGGGGCGGCTATCGAGCCGGCAGTGTTACCACGTTTGTTCGACCGCTTCTACCGGGTGGACCCGGCGCGGCGGGAAGGCAGTAGCGAGCATGCCGGGTTGGGGTTGGCGATTACCCGGTCGATCGTGCAGGCCCATGGCGGGAGCATTCGGGCGCAATGCGAGGATGGGTGGACGCGGTTTTTGATCGAGTTCACTCAGGATCGGTGAAACTGGGGCTGCTTCGCAGCCCATCGCGACACAAGGCCGCTCCCACAGGGATCGCGTCAGCTTGGCCAATTCGCGATACTTGTGGGAGCGGCCTTGTGTCGCGAAAGGGGCGCAAAGCGCCCCCAGACTCTCAGGTAAACATCAAACTGCCAGGCCAATCGCCGGCTGCACCTGCGATGCCCGATAGGCCGGGTAAATGGTCGCCAGGAAGCTCATCACCAACCCGGCAGTGCAGATGATCGCCACATCGCCCCACTGCAACTGCGACGGCAAACTGCTGACGAAGTACACATCCGAAGTAAAGATGTGCTGCCCGCTCACCCGCTCCAGCCAACCGACGATCTGGCTGACGTTGAACGCCGCAATCACCCCAAGCACGCCACCGATCAGCGTCCCGACAATGCCGATCAGGCTGCCCTGGACCATGAACGTGCCCATGATCTGCGCCGGCGTGGCGCCCAGGGTACGGAGGATGGCGATGTCCGGGCCCTTGTCGTTCACCACCATCACCAGGGTGGCGATGATGTTGAACGCTGCCACCGCGATGATCATCAGCAACAGCAGGCCGATCATGGTCTTTTCCATCTTCATGGCACTGAACAGGCTGCCCTGGGTATGCGACCAGTCATCGGCACGGTAGGCATCGCCCAGCCCGGCAGCGATGGCCTTGGACACCTGCGGCGCGGCATACAGGTCGTGCAGTTTCAGGCGCACGCCCTGCACCTGGCCCGGCGCCCAGCGCTGCATGGCGCCGGCATCGTCCACGTGGATGTAAGCCTGCGAGCCGTCCAGCTCGGCGCCGACCTTGAAGATGCCGACCACGGTCAGGCGCTGCATGCGCGGGGTGATACCGCCCGGCTCCTTGCTGATTTCCGGCACGATAAGGGTCAATTTGTCGCCGGTATTCAGGCGGAAGCGCCGCGCAGTCAGCTCACCGATGACCACGCCGAACTCCCCCGGCTGCAGGTCCTGCAGGCGGCCCTGGACGATATGCTGGCCGACGATCGAGACCTTGCCCTCTTCGGCCGGGTCGATACCGCCTACCTGGATCGGCTGCATCGCGCCCTTGTACGACAGCATGCCTTCCATTTCGGTAATCGGCGCTGCCGCCATCACCGCCGGGTCGCGCATGGCCGCGTCGGCCACCTTGTGCCAGTCGTCCAGCGGCTGCACGCCGAGGATGGCGGCATGCGGCACCAGGCCGAGGATGCGCGAACTCATTTCGCGCTGGAAGCCGTTCATCACCGACAGCACCACGATCATCGCCAGCACGCCCAGCGACAGGCCGATCATCGAGGTCATCGAGATGAACGAGATGAAGTGGTTGCGGCGCTTGGCTCGGGTGTAGCGCGCGCCGATGAAGATGGGCAAGGGTCTGAACATGTACGAAATCACCCAATGAAAACAGGAAAACGGGGCGGCACCGGCCACCCCGTGCAGTCGATCAGATCGCCACCAGGTGGCCGTCGTCGAGCTTCAATACACGGTCCATCTGGCGCGCCAGGTTGAGGTCGTGGGTGACCACCAGGAACGCCGTGCGCGACGCGCTGGACAGTTCCTGCATCAACTCCTGGATGCCCTGGGCGGTGTGGTGGTCGAGGTTGCCGGTCGGCTCGTCGAGCATTACCAGGCCGGGGCGGTTGACCAGTGCCCGGGCAATCGCCACCCGCTGGCGTTCACCACCGGACAGTTCGGCCGGCTTGTGGTTGAAGCGGTGGGCCAGGCCCACGCGCTTGAGCAGCGCCTCGGCACGCTCACGGGCCTCGGGGATGGGCGTGCGGCCGATCAGCAATGGCATGCACACGTTCTCGATGGCAGTGAATTCCGGCAGCAGGTGGTGGAACTGGTAGACAAAGCCCAGCTCGCGGTTGCGCAACAGGCCACGGGCACGCTCGCCCAATGCCGACAGCTCCTCGCCGGCCAGCCAGACGCTGCCCTGGGTCGGCCGGTCGAGGCCGCCCAGCAGGTTGAGCAAGGTACTCTTGCCCGAGCCGGAGCTACCCACGATGGCTACCCGCTCCCCGGCATGCAGCTCGAGGTTGAGCCCGGACAGCACCTGCACCGATTCCGGGCCCTCGTCGTAGGACTTGCCCAGGTTGCGGCAACTCAGAACGGCTTTATCACTCATGCGCGACTCACTCATAACGTAGCGCCTCTGCAGGCTGGGTGCGGGCCGCACGCCAGGCCGGGTACAGGGTGGCGAAGAAACTCAGGACCAGTGCCGCGCCACAGACCATGTACACGTCCTGGGCCTGGATCTGCGACGGCAGGTAATCGATGAAATACACGTCGGCGTTGAGGAACTTGTGCCCGATCAGTTTCTCGATGCCGGCGATCACCGCGCTCACGTTCAGCGCGGCGACGATCCCGACCACGGCGCCGATCAGGGTACCGATCACCCCGATCACCGTGCCCTGGACCATGAAGATGAGCATGATCTGCCCGGGCGTGGCGCCCAGGGTACGCAGGATGGCGATGTCGCCACGCTTGTCGTTGACCACCATCACCAGGGTGGAAATGATGTTGAACGCCGCCACCGCCACGATCAGCAGCAACAGCAGGCCGATCATGGCCTTTTCCATGCGGATCGCCTGGTACAGGTTGCCGTGGGTACGGGTCCAGTCACGGCTGTAGAACTCCTGGTCACCCAGGCGCTGGGCGATGTCCCAGGCCACCCGTGGCGCCTGGAACAGGTCGTCGAACTTCAGGCGCAAGCCCTGGACCTGGTCGGGCTTCCAGCGGTGCAGGCGGGACAGGTCGCTGATGTTGGTCAGGCCCAGGTAGCCGTCGATCTCGCCCGCGCCCACGTGGAAGGTGCCGACCACGGTGAAGCGCTTCATGCGCGGGAACATGCCGGCCGGGGTCACGCTGACCTCGGGGGCGACGAAGGTGAGCTTGTCGCCGATGCCCACGCCCAGCTTGGCCGCGGCCTTGTCGCCGATCATGATGCCCCACTCGCCCGGCGCCAGCTGGTCGAGGCGGCCTTGCAGGACGAACTTGTCGATGATCGACACTTCGCGCTCGCGGGCCGGGTCGATGCCGTTGAGCAGCACCTTCTGCACCTTGCCTTCATGGGTCAGCAGGCCCTGCATCTGGGTGAAGGGCGCAACCGCCACCACCTGCGGATTCTGCTTTACTTGTTGGGCAAGGGCCGGCCAGTCGGCAATGGGCTGGCCGCTCTCCAGCGTGGCATGCGGGATCATGCCCAACACGCGGGTGCGCATCTCGTGGTCGAAACCGTTCATCACCGAGAGCACCACGATCATCACCACCACGCCCAGGGCGAGGCCGATCATCGAGGTCAGGGAAATGAACGAGACGAAGTGATTGCGACGTTTGGCACGGGTATAACGCGTGCCGATGAATGCGAAAAGAGGTCTGAACATGTCGGGGCTTGTTCGGATGAAAGGGAACGTCCTTGTGGCGAGGCGCCTACGGCGGCTTTACACTCGGACCACCGCCGCTACCTTGGGTTCGCCATGACGACATTAGACGAAGAAGATCGCCGCGAATACTACCGCATCGAAGATCGGATCGCACTTCAAATCAGCCCCCTCAGCGCGGCCGAAGCCCTTGACCCAGATGTGTTGCAAGATGATTCGCCACTATTCAACCTGCTCAGCGAACTGCACCTGTCCGACTTCGAGTCGCAGCACCTGCTGCGCCAGCTGAGCGAAAAGGACCGCACCCTCGCCGCCTTCCTGCGCGCGCAGAACAAACGCCTCGACCTGCTTAGCGCGGTGGTTGCCCAGACCCTGATCGGCGAAGTTGGCCAGCCCCAGCCGGTGGTCATTTCCGAAGGCGGCATCGAATTCGCGCAAGCCGCAGCGGTGGCTCCCGGCACCCGAGTCAAGGTGAAGATGGTGCTGATGCCGCGCGCCCATGGCCTGCTGCTGCGCGGCAAGGTCACCCATTGCGACCCGCGCCCGGAGGGCGGCTTCGAGGTCGGCACCGAATTCACCGACATGACCGACGCCCAACGGCAACTGCTGGCCCGCTACATCCTGCAGCGCCAGCAGCAGCAACGGCGCCAGCAACTGGAACAGAACGACCCCGCCTCCTGAGCCCATTTTTCTCTGATTTGAAGGAACGAACGTGACCCTGATCTACGGCCACCGCGGCGCCAAGGGCGAAGCGCCCGAGAACACCCTGAAGAGCTTCCAGCAATGCCTCGCCCATGGCGTGACCCGCTGCGAGCTGGACCTGCACCTGTCGGCCGACAACGAGCTGATGGTGATCCATGACCCCACCCTCAAGCGCACCACCGGCAAACGCGGCAAGGTGGTCGAGCACCCGGCCGCCGAGCTGGTCAAGATCGATGCCCGCAAAGGCGGCCCGGGCCACGTCCAGCCCTGCCCGATCCCGAAACTGGAAGAACTGTTCGAGAAATGCCCGTTCGAGCACTGGCAGCTGGAGGTGAAAAGCGCCTCGCGCACCCGTGCCGCCACCACCGTGCTGGCAATCCGCGAACTGGCCCAGCAGTACGGCCTGCTGGACAAAGTGACCATCACCTCCAGCTCACGCGAAGTGCTGGGTGCCGCCCTGGAGCTGGTGCCGGACGTCAAGCGCGGGCTGGTGGCCGAATACGCCTGGCTCGACCCGCTGAAGGTGGCACAGAACTACGGCTGCGAGCTGCTGGCATTGAACTGGACACTGTGCACCCCCGAGCGCCTGCTCAAAGCCCAGGGCCAGGGTTTGCACGTGTCGGTGTGGACGGTCAACGAACCGGCACTGATGCGCCGGCTCGCTGATTTTGGCGTGGACAGCCTGATTACAGACTTTCCCGGTTTGGCCAAGACCACCCTCGGGCAGGGTTGAAATCGGTCTCTCCGACCGGCTCAGGCCACCGGTCGGAGCCGCTCAAAAAAGCCGGTTCAGGCCGTCGTAGGCAGCTACCCGATAGGCTTCGGCCATGGTCGGGTAGTTGAACGTGGTGTTGACGAAGTACTTCAGGTTGTTCTGCTCACCCGGCTGGTTCATGATCGCCTGGCCGATGTGGACGATCTCCGAAGCCTGGTAGCCGAAGCAGTGCACGCCAAGGATTTCCAGGGTTTCGCGGTGGAACAGGATCTTCAGCATGCCCTGCGGCTCACCGGCGATCTGCGCGCGCGCCATGCCCTTGAAGAAGGCCTTGCCCACTTCGTACGGCACCTTGGCCTGGGTCAGTTCCTGTTCGTTGCGGCCGATCGAGCTGATCTCCGGAATGGTGTAGATGCCGGTCGGCACGTCGTTGACGAACCGCCAGCTGCCATTATCCACGATGCTGCCAGCGGCAGAGCGGCCCTGGTCATGAGCGGCACTGGCCAGGCTCGGCCAGCCAATCACGTCGCCGGCACCGTAGATGTTCGGCACGCTGGTGCGGTAGGCCTCGTCGACCTCGATCTGGCCGCGGCTGTTGACCTTGATACCGATGTTTTCCAGGCCCAGCTTGTCGGTGTTGCCGGTACGGCCGTTGCACCACAGCAAGGCGTCGGCCTTGATCTTCTTGCCCGACTTCAGGTGCAGGATCACCCCGTTGTCCAGGCCTTCGACGCGCTCATACTCTTCGTTGTGGCGCACGGTGATGTTGTTGTTGCTGAAGTGGTAGCTCAGCGCCTGGGAAATTTCCGAGTCGAGGAAGCTCAGCAACTGGCCACGGTTGTCCACCAGCTCTACCAATACACCCAGGCCGCTGAAGATCGAGGCGTATTCGCAACCGATCACGCCGGCACCGTACACGATCAGCTTGCGTGGGGTGTGGCTGAGGCTGAGGATGGTGTCGCTGTCGTAGACGCGCGGGTGGTGGAAGTCGATGTCGGCCGGGCGGTACGGGCGCGAGCCGGTGGCGATGATGATGTGCTTGGCGTTGAGCTTTTCCACCACGCCGTTCGGGCAGACCACTTCGACGGTCTGCTCGTCGGCGAAGCTGCCGGTGCCGAAGAACACGTCCACGCGGTTACGCGCGTAGTAGCCGGTGCGCGACGCTACCTGCTTGGCGATGACCTTTTCGGCGCTTTTCAGCACGTCCGGGAACGAGAACCAGCGCGGCTCACCGATGGCACGGAACATCGGGTTGGTGTTGAACTGCATGATCTGCCGCACCGAGTGACGCAGTGCCTTGGACGGGATGGTGCCCAGGTGGGTGCAGTTGCCCCCTACCTGGCGACGGCTATCGACCATCGCCACCTTGCGCCCTGCTTTGGCGGCGTTCATTGCCGCACCTTCTCCGGCCGGGCCGGAACCCAGCACCACTACGTCGTAGTTGTAGACAGCCATGCGTACTCCTTCAGAACTGGCCCGCAAGCCACGGTCGCTCGCGGGGCGCGATCATGCCGCCGGGGCGTCATGAGAAAATTCGGGTGCAGTCTAATCAAGCGTGAACGCCGCGCACATTAACCCTTGGTCGCGTCGTAGGCCAATTTTGCCCGCACTACATGTGTGAACCATTCCCTGGCGGCGATCATCCCTGCTTGTGCTTTCATTCGCCTTTCACTGCCCGTTCGAATGCGGGCGTAGCTCGGGAGACGAAGCCACCCTCGGCCCGAGTCACCAATACCGCGGCCAGGCCATGCGCCACGGCAAAATCCCAGCCACGTTCCGGGCCCAGGATCAACAGCAGCGTCGAATAGCCGTCGGCCTGCAGCGCCGAGGCATCGAGCACGGTGACCGCGGCCAGGTCGTGCTGCACCGGGCGCCCGAGGCGGGCATCGAAGGTGTGCGAATAGCGCCGGCCATTCTCCTCGAAATAGTGCCGATAGTCACCCGAGGTTGATACTGAAAGGCCATTGACCGGGATGATCTGGCGGGCTATCTGGCGATCTTCGCGGGGCAGCTCCAGGGCGATGCGCCAGGGGCTGCCATCGGGCTTGCGGCCGGCGGCCTTGAGCTCGCCGGTGGCTTCGGCGACAAAGCTGGCCACGCCCATGGCCTGCAGGCGCGCGGCGATCAGGTCGACGGCATGGCCGGCGGCGATGCTGTTGAAGTCGAGTTGTACCGGGGCGTCCTTGCACAGGGCCTGGCCGTCGATGTGCAAGTGCCGGTAGCCCACACGCTGGCGCACCTGGGCCAGGGCCAGCGGGTCGGGCACCTGCTCGTGACGGGCCTGAGGGCCAAAGCCCCACAGGTCGAGCAAGGGTTCGACGGTAAGGTCGAAGGCGCCGCCGCTCTGCTCGGCCAGGTGCTGACCAAGGCTGACCAGTTCGAGCATGTCGGGTGGCAGGACCTGGCACTGGTTGGCGGGCAACTGGTTGAAACGGCTGACGGTGGAGTCGCCGCGGTAGGTCGAGTAGTGCTGGTCGATGTCGTGCAGGATGGTTTCGACTGCCGCCTGCACCTGGACCGGGGCCGGGCCGCCGGGTTCGCGCACGTACTGGATGCTGTAGCTGCTGCCCATGGTCGGGCCGCCCAGGCGTTCCAGGGTGGGGGCCTGGTTGCAGGCAGTGAGCAGCATGAGGATGAACAGCAAGGCTGTGCGCAAGGTTCGGGCTCTCGATTACCTGTACTGGCCTCTTCGCGGGTAAACCCGCTCCCACAGGTATACCACTGCCCTCACGGACGACGCGGCCCTGTGGGAGCGGGTTTACCCGCGAAGAGGCCGGCACAGACAACAAAAATTCTGGATAAAAAAACGGGAACCCGAAGGTTCCCGTTTTTTCATTGCCTTACAAGCGTATCAGTGCGGAAACGCTGGCGGGTTCACACCGGCCATCTCTTCCATCACACGAACCACCTGGCAGCTGTAACCGAATTCGTTGTCGTACCAGACGTACAGAACAACGCGGTTGTCATTGCAGATGGTCGCTTCGGCGTCAACCACACCGGCGTGGCGCGAACCGACGAAGTCGGTCGAAACCACTTCCTGCGAGCTGACGTAATCGATCTGCTTGTGCAGTTCCGAGTGCATGGCGGTCTGGCGCAGGTACTCGTTGATCTCGTCGCGGCTGGTGGTCTTCTCGAGGTTCAGGTTGAGGATGGCCATCGAAACGTTCGGCGTCGGTACGCGAATGGCGTTGCCGGTCAGCTTGCCCTTCAGCACTGGCAGTGCCTTGGCGGCAGCAGTGGCGGCGCCGGTTTCGGTGATGACCATGTTCAGCGGCGCGGCACGGCCACGGCGGCTGCCCTTGTGGAAGTTGTCGATCAGGTTCTGGTCGTTGGTGAACGAGTGAACGGTTTCGACGTGGCCGTTGACGATGCCATACTGGTCGTTGATGGCCTTGAGCACCGGCACGATGGCGTTGGTGGTGCAGGAAGCGGCCGAGATGATCTTGTCATCGGCAGCGATGTCACCGTGGTTGATGCCGTGCACGATGTTCTTCAGCGCGCCCTTGCCAGGTGCGGTGAGGATCACGCGGGCAGCGCCCGGGCAGGCCAGGTGCTGGCCCAGGCCGTCGGCATCACGCCATACGCCGGTGTTGTCGACGATCAGCGCGTTTTCGATGCCGTACTGGGTGTAGTCGACTTCGCTCGGGCTCTTGGCGTAGATAACCTGGATCAGGTTGCCGTTGGCGGTGATGGTGTTGTTGGCTTCGTCGATGGTGATGGTGCCATCGAACGGGCCGTGCACCGAGTCACGGCGCAGCAGGCTGGCACGCTTGACCAGGTCGTTCTCGGCGCCCTTGCGCACGACGATGGCGCGCAGGCGCAGGCCGTCGCCGCCACCGGTCTTCTCGATCAGGATGCGCGCCAGCAGGCGGCCGATGCGGCCGAAGCCGTACAGGACAACGTCGGTGCCCTTGCGCGCCGAAGCGTTCTGCTGGCCAACCACCTCGGCCAGTTCTTCACGGACGAACTGCTCGGCAGTGCGGCCATTGCCTTCCTGCTTGAACTTGTTGGCCAGCTTGCCCAGGTCGACCGAAGCGGCGCCCAGTTTCAGCTCGCTCATGGCCTTGAGCAGGGGGAATGTCTCGTGGACGGACAGTTCGGTTTCGTCGGCTTGACGATGACGCGCAAAGCGGTGCGCCTTGAGGATCGAGATAACCGAACGGTTGATCAGGCTACGGCCATAAATCGAGCTCACCACGTTGTTGTTGCGGTAGAGCTGACCGATAAGCGGGATCATCGCTTCAGCCAGGGCTTCACGATCGATCCACTCACCAAGACACTGGTCGGGCTTCTGAGTCACGGGAACCTTCCACATGTAGGGACAGAAAAAAGGGGCTACATTATGACGCCCCAACGCGTTACGGGCAATGAGCGCCTGTCGCGGCCACGCAAGCCAGCGTTCAGGCCCTTTCGAGCCTGACAGCCGGCACCGTCACCGGTACAATCGATCTCTTTGCCGCAACGCTTGGAGTGCAATCTCCCGTGTCAGTTCTGCGCCTACCGCAAATGTCGGCCACGGCCGGCAAACAAACCTGGGGCAATCTACCCGGTGCCACCCTCAGCCTGGCCATCGCCGAGGCCGCCAGCAGCGCGGGCCGCTTCACTTTGCTGCTGACTGCCGACAGCCAGGCTGCCGATCGTCTGGAACAGGAACTTCGCTTCTTTGCCCCGGACCTGCCGGTGCTGCCGTTTCCCGATTGGGAAACCCTGCCCTACGACCTGTTCTCGCCGCACCAGGACATCATTTCCCAGCGCATCGCCAGCCTCTACCGCCTGCCGGAGCTGAGCCACGGCATCCTCGTGGTGCCGATCACCACCGCCCTGCACCGCCTGGCGCCGACCCGCTTCCTGCTGGGAAGCAGCCTGGTGCTGGACGTGGGCCAGACCATCGATGTGGAGCAGATGCGCCTGCGCCTGGAGGCCAGTGGCTATCGCTGCGTCGACACCGTCTACGAGCATGGCGAGTTCGCCGTGCGCGGCGCGCTGATCGACCTGTTCCCGATGGGCAGCAAGCTGCCCTACCGCATCGACCTGTTCGATGACGAGATCGAGACGCTGCGCACCTTCGACCCAGAGACCCAGCGCTCGATCGACAAGGTGGATTCGGTGCGCCTGCTGCCGGCGCGCGAGTTCCCGATGCAGAAAGAGGAAGTGACCCGCTTCAAGGCGCGCTTCCGCGAACGCTTCGATGTCGATTTCCGCCGCAGCGCGATCTTCCAGGACCTGGCCAGCGGCATCATCCCCGCCGGCATCGAGTACTACCTGCCGCTGTTCTTCGAAGAAACCTCGACCCTGTTCGACTACCTGCCGGCCGACACCCAGGTGTTCTCGCTGCCCGGCGTGGAACAGGCCGCCGAACATTTTTGGAACGACGTGCGCGGGCGTTATGAAGACCGCCGTGGCGACCTGAGCCGGCCGCTGCTGCCACCGGCCGAACTGTTCCTGCCGGTGGAAGACTGCTTCGCCCGGCTCAAGCAATGGCCACGGGTAGTGGTCAGCACCGAAGACCTCGACCCGGGCGTGGGCCGCGAGCGCTTCCCGGCGCGCCCCCTGCCCAACCTGGCAATCGAGGCCAAGGCCAACCAGCCCCTGGCCGAACTGGCCAATTTCCTCGACCAGTTCCCTGGCCGGGTGTTGTTCACCGCCGAATCGGCAGGCCGGCGCGAAGTGCTGCTGGAGCTGCTCGAGCGGCTGAAACTGCGCCCGCATACCGTCGACGGCTGGGCCGACTTCATCACCGGCAGCGAACGCCTGGCAATCACCATCGCCCCGCTGGACGAAGGCCTGCTGCTGGACGACCCAGCCATCGCCCTGGTCGCCGAAAGCCCGCTGTTCGGCCAGCGGGTCATGCAGCGCCGGCGCCGCGACAAGCGTGGCGAAACCGCCAACGACGCGGTGATCAAGAACCTGACCGAGCTGCGCGAAGGCGCGCCGGTGGTGCACATCGACCATGGCGTGGGCCGCTACCTGGGCCTGGCCACCCTGGAAATCGACGGCCAGGCCGCCGAATTCCTCACCCTGGAATACGCCGAGGGCGCCAAGCTGTACGTGCCGGTGGCCAACCTGCATCTGATCGCCCGCTACACCGGCAGCGACGATGCCCTGGCACCGCTGCACCGGCTGGGCTCGGAGGCCTGGCAGAAGGCCAAGCGCAAGGCCGCCGAACAGGTGCGCGACGTGGCCGCCGAACTGCTCGACATCTATGCCCGCCGCGCCGCGCGCAAGGGCTATGCATTTGCCGACCCGTCCGCCGACTACGCCACCTTCAGCGCCGGCTTCCCGTTCGAGGAAACCCCGGACCAGCAGGCTGCCATCGAAGCGGTGCGCGCCGACATGCTGGCGCCCAAGCCGATGGACCGCCTGGTGTGCGGCGACGTCGGCTTCGGCAAGACCGAAGTGGCCATGCGTGCGGCATTCATTGCCGTGCACAGCGGCCGCCAGGTGGCCGTGCTGGTGCCCACCACCCTGCTCGCCCAGCAGCACTACAACAGCTTCCGCGACCGCTTTGCCGACTGGCCGGTGACCGTGGAGGTGATGAGCCGCTTCAAGTCGGCCAAGGAGGTGGCCAACGCCGCCGCCGATCTGGCCGAAGGCAAGATCGACATCCTCATCGGCACCCACAAGCTGCTGCAGGACGATGTACGCTTCAAGGACCTGGGCCTGGCCATCATCGACGAAGAGCACCGCTTTGGCGTACGCCAGAAGGAACAGCTCAAGGCCCTGCGCAGCGAGGTGGACATCCTCACCCTCACCGCCACGCCGATCCCGCGTACGCTGAACATGGCGGTGGCGGGCATGCGCGACCTGTCGATCATCGCCACGCCGCCGGCGCGCCGCCTGTCGGTACGCACCTTCGTCATGGAGCAGAACAAGAGCACGGTCAAGGAGGCGCTGCTGCGCGAGCTGCTGCGCGGTGGCCAGGTGTACTACCTGCACAACGATGTGAAAACCATCGAGAAATGCGCCGCCGACCTTGCCGAACTGGTGCCAGAGGCGCGCATCGGCATCGGCCACGGGCAGATGCGCGAGCGCGAGCTGGAACAGGTGATGAGCGACTTCTACCACAAGCGCTTCAACGTGCTGGTGGCCTCGACCATCATCGAAACCGGTATCGACGTGCCCAGCGCCAACACCATCGTCATCGAGCGCGCCGACAAGTTCGGCCTGGCCCAGCTACACCAGCTGCGCGGCCGTGTTGGCCGCAGCCACCACCAGGCCTACGCCTACCTGCTGACGCCAACCCGGCAGAAGGTCAGCGCCGACGCCGAAAAACGCCTGGAGGCGATCGCCAACACCCAGGACCTCGGCGCCGGCTTCGTGCTGGCCACCAACGACCTGGAGATTCGCGGCGCCGGCGAGCTGCTGGGCGAAGGCCAGAGCGGGCAGATCCAGGCGGTGGGCTTTACCCTGTACATGGAAATGCTCGAGCGCGCGGTCAAGGCGATCCGCAAGGGCACCCAGCCCAACCTTGAGCAGCCGCTGGGCGGCGGCCCGGAAATCAACCTGCGCCTGCCGGCCCTGATCCCCGAGGACTACCTGCCCGACGTGCATGCGCGGCTGATCCTGTACAAGCGCATTGCCTCGGCGGCCGACGAAGAAGGCCTCAAGGACCTGCAGGTGGAAATGATCGACCGCTTCGGCCTGCTGCCCGAGCCGACCAAGAACCTGATGCGCCTGACCTCGCTCAAGCTGCACGCGGAAAAGCTCGGCATCAAGAAAGTCGACGCCGGCCCCAACGGCGGCAAGATCGAGTTCGAGGCCGAGACCCCGGTCGACCCGCTGACCCTGATCAAGCTGATCCAGGGCCAGCCCAAACGCTACAAGTTCGAAGGCGCCACCCAGTTCCGCTTCCTGGTACCCATGGAACGCCCCGACGAACGCTTCAATAACCTGGAGGCGCTGTTCGAGCGCCTGACCCCACAGCCTGCCTAAGGAAGATCCATGCGTGCCATCCGTTGCCTGACCCTGCTGCTGGCGCTGTTCGCCCCGGCCGCCTTCGCCGAAGGCCTGTATCAGGTAGAAATGATCCTGGTGCGGCAGAACAGCGTGCCCGCCTTCACCAGCCCGTTCGCCCCCGAAGACTGGAGCGCTGGCGCTCCACGCCTGGAAAAGGACGCCGAGCGCCGCCTGGCGCTGGAAGACGAAGCCACCCGCCTGGAAGCCACCGCGGACTACACCGTGCTGCTGCACAAGGCCTGGCAGCAGCAAGTGGGCAGCGAGCCCAGCCGCATCGCCCTGGGCGAAGGCACCGAGCAGTTCGGCCACTTCCCCATCGAAGGCAACCTGAGCATCGCCGAGGGCCGTTTCATTGCGGTCGAGGCCAACTTCTGGGTCAACCAGCTGGACGGCAACGGCAGCGTGCTGCAAAGCGAGCAGTTCAAGCAGAGCAACAGCAACGTCAAGGGCGGCCAGCTGACCTTCCTCGACGGTGGGCACCTGGCGGTGCTGCTGAAGGTGACACCACCAGGTACGCCTAAAATGCCAGTGATGGACCCGGAGATGATGGAGCAGTGATGTGAGCGAGAGCGATGCGCAGTTCTTTGTGCGGGAGCACGACGGCTGGACGTTCGCGTTTGACCGCAAGTCCCTGCAACGCGGCCTGGACTACGCCGAGGAAGGCAGAAGCGAAATCGTGTCCATCCTCGACATGACCGTCCGCGCCCAGTGCGCAGGTTCCGGCGGCCGGACCTACTACCAGCGCATCACGCTGGACATGACGGAAGATGGCCTGGAGTGCCGAGGCACTTGCTCATGCCCGGTGGGCGAAGACTGCAAGCATTGTGCGGCTGCGCTCTATTTGCTGGAGCGCGGGCCGGATTACGCCGAGGGCAGCCATGATGCCCCTCACCCAACGGTTGACGCAGCCCGGCAATCTCTGGACCTCCCACCTGAACTCGCCCATTGGGTCGAGGCCCTGGAAGCTCCGACAAAGCCTGCCGAGCCTGCCAGGCGCAAAGGCCCGTCGCTCTACTACAAGGTCGTTAATGAGCACGGCCTTTGCACGCTCAGCGTATCCAAAGGCACCCGCGAAGCCGATGGCCAGCTGAAACTCGCCCGTGCCAGCTCGCTGCCTGAGATGCTCTACTACACGCCACGTTACGTAACTGATGAGGACCTGCGCATCCTCAGGCTGATTGACGCCCTTGGCAAAAACACCAACATGCCAATCGCAAGGCTGGAAGGAAAGCAAGGCGCAGAGCTGTACGAGTTCGCACTGGCCAGTGGCCGCCTGATCTACGGCGAGCAACTGTTGCCACTAGCCCCCGGGCCGACACTGCCGGCCGAGTTTCGCTGGATGAGGCTTGAGAACGGCAGCTATCGTGGTGCGTGGCACCATGATGAGCGGATGCATGACATGGCACTGCCGCTCGACCCGCTCTATTACATCGATACCCAGACGGGCATGACTGGCAAGCTTGTACATGATCTTGACCCGTTCATTGCCAGCCAACTGGCAAGCGCACCTACGGTGCCCGAACACTTGATCATCCCCCTGAGCCACCGCTTGAATGCACTGAATCGCCAGGTTCCAACGCCTACAAGCGTACGCAGTGAACAGATCGACAGTATTCAACCCAGGCCGCACCTGACGCTGGGCAGCCTTGAATTCAGCGCCTACATGCCCAAGACCGGCCGCATGCAGCGGCAGATGCAGCATCGGGCCGCACTGGCGTTCGACTATGACGGTTTACGCGCCAGCGGCAGCGACGAAAAACCGCTGACCCGCCTGGTAGACAACACCAGCCAGCACATCCGCCGCCAGCCACAAGCCGAACAGGCGCTGCGCAAGGTGCTGCGCGACCTCGGTTTCAAGGCCGCCACCCGGCAGAGCAAGGCCCTGCCTGACAGTGCCGGCGAGATGCTCCAGTTGCCCGATGACGAAGCCTGGCTGCGCTTTGCCCGCGAAGGCCTGCCGCGCCTGCGCGAAGCCGGTTGGAACATCGACATCCACCGCGACTTCGCCTTCAACCTGCAGGAAGTGGACGACTGGTACGCCACCATCGACGAAGCGCCCGGCCATGAATGGTTCGACCTGGAGCTGGGCATCGTGGTCGATGGCCAGCGCCACAGCCTGCTGCCGATCGTGCTGCAACTGCTGCGCAACAACCCGGAGCTGCTGCGCCCCAGCGAACTGGCCCGACGCAGTGACGACGAGCACCTGCTGATCGACCTCAACCGTGGCCGCCTCGATGCCCCGGCCCTGCGCGTTGCCTTGCCCTATGGCCGCATCAAGGCAGTGATGGGCACCCTGGGCGAACTGTACCTGCACGAAGACGCCGCAGGCCCGTCCCTGCGCCTGGACCGTGCCGATGCCTCACGCCTGAACGACATCGACGGCCTGCCCCTGCATTGGGAGGGTGGCGAGCATGTGCGCGACCTGGGCCGTCGCCTGCGCGATGCCCGTGACTTGCAGGTAGAACCGCCGACCGGGCTGCAGGCCAGCCTGCGCCCTTACCAGCAGCAAGGCCTGAACTGGCTGCAGGCGCTGCGCGAGATGGGCACCGGCGGCATCCTCGGCGACGACATGGGGCTGGGCAAGACCCTGCAGGCCCTGGCACACCTGCTGCTGGAAAAACAGTCCGGGCGCCTGAGCGCACCGGCCCTGGCGGTGATGCCGACCAGTCTGGTGCCCAACTGGCTGGACGAAGCCCAGCGCTTCGCCCCCGGGCTGCGCGTGCTGGCCCTGCAAGGCCCGGGGCGCAGCAAGCATTTCGCCAAACTGCACGAATACGACCTGGTCCTGACCACCTATGCCCTGGTACCGCGCGACCTCGAGCACCTGCGCGTCCAGGCCTGGCATGTGCTGGTGCTGGACGAGGCACAGAACATCAAGAGCAGCACCAGCAAGGCCGCCCTCGCGGTTTGCGAGCTGCGGGCCAATCAGCGCGTCTGCCTGACCGGCACGCCAATGGAAAACAACCTGGGCGAGCTGTGGTCGATTTTCCACTTCCTCATGCCTGGCTGGCTGGGTGACCTGAAGCGCTTCAACCAGGACTACCGCACACCGATCGAGCGCCACGGCGACAGCGAGCGCATGGCCCACCTGGCCAGCCGCATCCGCCCGTTCCTGCTGCGCCGCACCAAGGAGCAGGTGGCCACCGAGCTGCCGGCCAAGACCGAGATGGTGCACTGGGTCGAGCTTAGCGATGCCCAGCGCGACACCTACGAAGCCGTGCGGGTGGCCATGGACAAGAAAGTCCGCGATGAAATCGCCCGCAATGGCGCCGCGCGCAGCCAGATCATCATCCTCGACGCCCTGCTCAAGCTGCGCCAGGTATGCTGCGACCTGCGCCTGGTCAAAGGGGTGGAAAGCAAAGGCAACCAGGCCGACAAGGGCAAACTGGGCGCGCTGCTGGAAATGCTCGAAGAGCTGCTGAGCGAAGGGCGCCGGGTGCTGTTGTTCTCGCAGTTCACCTCGATGTTGGCGTTGATCGAGCAGGAACTGGAGAAGCGCAAGATCCGCTACAGCCTGCTGACCGGCGACACCCGCGACCGGCGCACGCCGGTGCAGCAGTTCCAGCAGGGTGATAGCGAAGTGTTCCTCATCAGCCTCAAGGCGGGTGGCGTGGGCTTGAACCTGACGGCTGCGGACACGGTGATCCACTTCGACCCCTGGTGGAACCCGGCCAGCGAAAACCAGGCCACCGACCGCGCCTACCGCATCGGCCAGGACAAGCCGGTGTTCGTGTTCAAGCTGATCACCCGGGGGACGGTGGAAGAAAAGATCCAGCTGTTGCAGCAGGAGAAGGCGGCGCTGGCGGCGAGCCTGCTGGATGGCGGGCAGGCCGGGCAATGGCGGCTGGGGGATGAAGAGATCGAAGCGCTGTTTGCGCCGCTGCCTGGGAAGCGCGGGCGGTAGCCCAGAAGCCTTCGCTGCCTGTACCGGCCTCTTCGCGGGCACGCCCGCTCCCACAGGTACAGCGCTGCTTTTCAGGCTGTTGTGTTGCCTGTGCCGGCCCCTTCGCGGGTAAACCCGCTCCCACAGGGATATCAGTGCCCTCAAGGGCGGTGCCGTACCTGTGGGAGCGGGTTCACCCGCGAAGAGGCCGGCACAGCTACAACACCAATTTCGAAACCAGCGCTGCACCTGTGGGAGCGGGCGTGCCCGCGAAGGGGGCGACGCGGTCAATCGACCAACTGCGCCTCCCGCAACGCCCCCAACGCCTCCAGCCACCGCGGCTGCTGGCGATAATCCGTCCGCGCAAACCCTTGCCCACGCATCCGCGCAATCCGTGGCGAGGGCTTGACCTTCATCCGCTGCGCCGCACTCAACGCCAGCTCCGCCGCCGCCCGGTCATTGCACACCAGGCCCATGTCGCAGCCAGCGCTCAACGCTGCCTCGATCCGACTGGCCGCGTCCCCGACCACATGCGCACCCGCCATTGACAGGTCATCACTGAAGATCACCCCGTCAAAGCCCAGCTCGCCACGCAGGATGTCCTGCAACCAGCGCCGCGAGAAGCCAGCCGGCTGGTTGTCGACCTGCGGATAGATGACATGCGCCGGCATCACTGCCGCCAATTGCCCGCTCAGGCGGGTGAACGGCACCAGGTCGGCCTGGCGCAGCTGTTCGAGGCTGCGCTCATCGGTGGGAATGGCCACATGCGAATCCGCTTCGGCCCAGCCATGCCCCGGGAAGTGCTTGCCACAGGCCGCCATGCCCGCCGCATTCATGCCACGGATGAACGCCCCGGCCAGTTGCGTGGCACGCAGCGGGTCACCCTCGAAGGCGCGGCTGCCCACCACGGCGCTGCGCTGGTGGTCCAGGTCGAGTACCGGGGCAAAGCTGAGGTCCAGGCCAACCGCCAGCACCTCGGTCGCCATCAACCAACCGCACTGCTCGGCCAGGTACTCGGCGTTGTCATTGTCGGCCAGCGCACGCATGGCCGGCAGCCGCACAAAGCCCTGGCGCAGGCGCTGCACCCGGCCGCCCTCCTGGTCCACCGCCAGGATCAGGTCGGGGCGGATGGCGCGGATCGACGCGCACAGTTCACGCACCTGGCGCGGGCTGTCGATGTTGCGGGCAAAGATGATCAGGCCGGCCACTTCAGGCTGGCGCAGCAGGTGACGGTCTTCGGCGGTCAGCCATTTACCGGCGATATCCACCATCAGGGAGCCTTGCAGGCTGACAGTCATGGGTAATCCTTCATTGAAGACTGAGAGAAGCCCACTGGGGGCAGGCGGCCTGCTCGATGCGCACCAGGCAATGGGCCGGCACCTGCTCGAACAGGCTTAGCAAATCGGTGTTGCGCAGGCGTATGCAACCATGGGACAGCGCTACGCCCATGGGTTCCGTATCCGGGGTGCCGTGCAAGTAGATATAACGGCGGAAGGTGTCGACCGCACCCAGGCGGTTGACACCCGGCTCGCAGCCACTGAGCCAGAGAATGCGGGTAAGGATCCAGTCCCGGCCGGGGCATTGCGCATGCAAGGCCGGCGACCACACCTCGCCGGTCCAGCGCCGCCCGGCCAATACCGCATTCAGCGGCAAGCCCGCGCCGATCTTCGCCCGCACCTGGTGCAGGCCACACGGCGTGCAACCCGAGCCGTTGCGCTCGCCGGCGCCGTTGCGCGCCGTGGAAACCGGCACGCGCAAGCGCAGCTGGCCATCGGCAAAGCCATAAAGGCACTGGTCAGCGAGGGAAATGTGCAGGAAGTCGAGGTCGGGCATGGGCGCTAGCTTAGCCGAAGCGCCCTGCCCCGCCCAGCCTTCAGGCCTTGGCGGTGGTGGCGCCTGCGCTGGTCTTGGTGCGCGGGCGCAGCTGCGCGGTGGCCATGGCGTCGTCGGTAACACCGCTATCGGCACGCATGCCCGCAGCCAGGAAAGGCACCATCAGGCGCATTACCTGCTCGATCGAGGTGTTGATGCCGAAATCGGTCTCGGCAATCGCCCGCAGGGCCTTGATGCCGGACATGCTGAAGGCGGCGGCGCCAAGCATGAAGTGCACGCGCCAGAACAGCTCCAGCGGCGGGATGCGCGGTGCGGCCTCGTTGACCAGCAGCATGTAGCGGCGGAACACCTTGCCGTACATGTCTTCCAGGTAACGCCGCAGGTGGCCCTGGCTCTGGCTGAAGGCCAGGCCCAGCAGGCGCATGAAGATCGACAGGTCGTTGTTGCTGCGCGGCTGCACGGCCAAAGCCTGCTCGACCAGCATTTCCAGCAGCTCTTCGAGGCTAGGCTTGTGCTCCGGCTTGGCCTGGCGCCGCTCCAGCTCACGCTCGAGGCTGGCGCAGAACGGCCCGAGGAAGCGCGAGAACACTGCCTGGATCAGGGCCTTCTTGGAGCCGAAGTGATAGTTGACCGCCGCCAGGTTGACCCCGGCCTTGCTGGTAATCAGCCGCAACGAGGTTTCTGCGAACCCCCTTTCCGCGAACAGCTGCTCGGCAGCATCGAGAATGCGTTCAACGGTTTCCGATTGGGCCATGACTACTCCGACTACTCCGCCAGACAAACAGGTGTTTGAAACATACGTTTCAGCCCTGCTTCTGTCAAGGCTCGGTGACCGGCCGGTCGCCATTTAAAAGCGCCAGGCGGGCGGCTGCAAGCGCCATTGCTGCTGTTTATTGCAGGTTTTGGCTTGCAGCTCATCCAGTACTGTATATAATCCCAGTCACTGTACAAAAAGACAGAGCGCTCACCATGTTGAAACTGACGCCACGCCAAGCCGAAATTCTCGCGTTCATCAAGCGTTGCCTGGAAGACAACGGCTTCCCGCCGACGCGCGCCGAGATCGCTCAGGAGCTGGGCTTCAAGTCGCCCAACGCCGCCGAGGAGCACCTCAAGGCCCTTGCCCGCAAAGGCGCGATCGAGATGACCCCGGGCGCCTCCCGTGGTATTCGCATCCCCGGTCTGGAAGCCAAGGCCGAAGAAAGCGGCCTGCCAATCATCGGCCGGGTTGCCGCCGGTGCGCCGATCCTTGCCGAACAGCACATCGAGCAATCCTGCAACATCAACCCCGACTTCTTCCACCCCCAGGCCGACTATCTGCTGCGCGTACACGGCATGAGCATGAAGGATGTCGGCATCTTCGATGGCGACCTGCTGGCGGTACACACCTGCCGCGAAGCCCGCAACGGCCAGATCGTCGTGGCCCGCATCGGCGACGAAGTCACCGTCAAGCGCTTCAAGCGCGAAGGCAGCAAGGTCTGGCTGCTTGCCGAAAACCCCGAATTCGCCCCCATCGAAGTCGACCTGAAAGAACAGGAGCTGGTGATCGAGGGCTTGAGCGTCGGCGTCATTCGCCGCTGATCCAGGAGGCGTCATGCAGCAGTTCATTCACGCACCCGAGCAAGTCCAGTTGCCATTGTTCGAAGCATTCCTCGCCCAGCCCGTACTGCCTGGCCTGAAAACCAGCGAAGTGGCGCGCAAGAGCAGCCAGCCCGAGCTGTTCAGCGAACTGTCGCTGCGCGGAGCCCCCGGGCACTGCCAAAGCCTGCTGGCACCCGTGCTGCGCGAACTGAGCGAAGAGGACGAGACCCGCTGGCTGACCCTGATCGCCCCGCCGTCAAGCCTGACACAGGCCTGGCTGCGCGATGCCGGGCTCAACCGTGAACGCATCCTGCTGCTGCAACCTCGCGGCAATCAGAGCCCGCTTCAACTGGCCTGCGAAGCCTTGCGCCTGGGCCGCAGCCACACCGTGGTCAGCTGGCTGGGCAACGTCAACGCCACTGCACGCCAGCAATTGCTGCGCGCTGCCGGTGCCGGAAACGCACAAAGCCTGAACATCCGCCTCGGCTGATGTTCAGGCTTTGCCTGTCACTGCATGAAACCTGATGCCCTGCTGCACCTCAGTGCAGCACACGCGGCCCTTCATCACGCTCAAGCTCGCCATCCATCAGGCGACCGGCCATCTGCACGCCCACGCTGAGCATGGCCTTGGCCACTTCCACATGCTGACCCTGCAGGAACGCCTTGGCGTCTTCCGAGAAATCCAGGGTTACCAGAGAGCCCTCATCCTCGGCGCGACGCAGTTCGATGCGGCCATCAGGCAACTCGACAATTTCCAGAAACGACGTAGACATAAATGGCAGTTCTCCGCGAAAGGCCAGTATTGTACCAGCCGTAGCAGCTATCAGCACTCACTCAACGCGTCGCGGAAACGTCTCACCAGGCCCTTGAGGTTGCTGCGCCAGCTTTCCAGTTCGGCACGCGACAGCGCCGGATGCTCGGGCTCATCGAGATTGACCGCCTGGATCAATGGCTGGGTGACGTCGGTTTTTGGCGCTTTTTTCGCGACCGGTGGTCGGAACAAATCGGCATAAGCACTGAGCATTTGCGCCAGCCAGGTTTCGCGCTGGCGGGCCAGCTCCAGCAGCTCGGCCACTTCCGGGATGGCGATGCCGTTCAGGGCATCGTCGGCCAGTGCTTGCTCGACCGTTGCAACAACTGGCAGGCGGTAGAAGCCACCAATTTCATGACACAGGCCCAGCAGTGCGCCGTAGAGATGGAACAGCGCCGACTCGCGCTCGGCCTGGACCAGGCCCTGGGCATTCATGGCCTGGCTTTGTTCGGCCTTGGCCATGGACTCCAGGGCGAGGCCGGCAAAGAACAGTTTCTGATTGGTGCGGGTGTAGAGTTCCTGGGCCATTTCAGTGCCCTCCCTAAGGCTGCAAGGCGGATAGCTGCATCATAAATGATTGGGGCCGCTTTGCGCCCCTTCGCGGGCTTGCCCGCTCCCACAGGAACTCCATCAAGCCCAAGGCCTGCGCTGTACCTGTAGGAGCGGGCAAGCCCGCGAAGGGGCGCGAAGCGGCCCCAATTACAGCACTGACGGATCAGCGCTTGTCTTCAACCTTCCACGCATTGCCGTCGTAGAACGCCTTCCAGCCGGTCGGCTTGCCATCAACCTCGGACTGCACGTACTGCTCCTTGGTCTTGCGGCTGTAGCGGATCACCGCCGGGCGGCCTTCCGGGTCTTTCTGCGGCGCATCGCACAGGAAGTGGTACTTCGGATCGATCTCATGCTTGTGCGGCACGATCTCCAGCACCAGCGGGGCGCGGGTTTCGCGGTTCTTGGGGAATTGGCTGGCGGCCAGGAACAGCCCCGAAGCGCCATCACGCAGCACGTAGGTATCGTCGACCTTCTCGCACTTGAGCTCTGGCATGTCCACCTTGTCCATCTTCGGTGGTGCCGCCTCGCCGCTCTTGAGCAGCTTGCGGGTGTTCTTGCACGCCGGGTTGGTGCAACCGAAGAACTTGCCGAAGCGGCCAGTCTTCAACTGCATCTCGCTGCCGCACTTGTCGCACTCCAGGCTCGGCCCTTCGTAACCCTTGATGCGGTAGTTGCCTTCCTCGATCTCGTAGCCGGCGCAATCCGGGTTGTTACCGCAGATGTGCAGCTTGTGCTTCTCGTCCAGCAGGTAGGCATCCATCGCAGTGGCGCAGATCGGGCAACGGTGCTTGCCCAGCAACACGCGGGATTCCGATTCGCCCTCGTCGTCGGCGGCAATCTCGTCGCCCGGCACCAGGTTGACGGTGGCCTTGCAGCGCTCTTTCGGCGGCAGGCTGTAGCCCGAGCAACCGAGGAACACGCCGGTGGAGGCAGTGCGGATCATCATCGGCCGGCCACATTCCTTGCACGGAATGTTGGTCATGGTCGGTTGGTTGGCGCGCATGCCGTCTTCGCTGGACTCGGCGGTCTGCAGTTTCTTGCTGAAGTCGCCGTAGAACTCGTCGAGCACGTTCTTCCAGTCACGCTCGCCCTGGGCCACGTCGTCGAGGTTCTCTTCCATGTCGGCGGTAAAGCCGTAGTCCATCAGGTTGGAGAAGCTCTCGGACAGGCGCTCGGTGACGATGTCGCCCATCTTCTCGGAATAGAAGCGGCGGTTGTGCAGGGTCACATAGCCACGGTCCTGAATGGTCGAGATGATCGCCGCATAGGTCGACGGGCGGCCGATACCGCGCTTTTCCATTTCCTTGACCAGGCTGGCTTCGGTGAAGCGCGCCGGTGGCTTGGTGAAGTGCTGGCTCGGGTCGATCTGGATCAGCTTCAGCGCTTCACCCTGGACCATTTCCGGCAACACGTCGTCTTCGCCAGGCTTGCTCTGCTGCGGCAGCACACGGGTGTAACCGTCAAACTTGAGGATACGGCCCTTGGCACGCAGCTCGAAGTCGCCTGCGGCCACGGTGACGCTGGTGGACAGGTATTGCGCCGGCGGCATCTGGCAGGCCAGGAACTGGCGCCAGATCAGCTCGTACAGGCGCTCGGCGTCGCGCTCCATGCCAGTGAGCTTGCTCGGGTGGGTATTCACGTCGGAAGGACGAATCGCTTCGTGCGCCTCCTGGGCGCCTTCCTTGCTGCCGTACACCAGCGGTGCCTCGGGCAGGTACTGCTTGCCGAACTCGCGCTCGATGTAGCTGCGCGCCATGTCCAGGGCGTCGGCCGACAGGTTGGTGGAGTCGGTACGCATGTAGGTGATGTAGCCGGCTTCGTACAAGCGCTGGGCCATCATCATGGTTTTCTTCACACCGAAGCCCAGGCGGTTGCTGGCGGCCTGCTGCAAGGTGGAGGTAATGAACGGTGCCGACGGCTTGCTGCTGGTCGGGCGGTCTTCGCGCTTGACCACGCTGTAGCTGGAAGCCTTGAGCTTCTCCAGCGCGGCCATGGCCTGGGCTTCGTTCAGCGGCTTGAAGGCCTCACCCTTCTCGCGTGCCACTTCGAAACGCACCTTGGCGTTCTTGGCGGTGCCGAGGTCGGCGTGGATTTCCCAGTACTCTTCCGGGATGAACGCGCGGATTTCGCGCTCGCGCTCCACCACCAGCTTCACCGCCACCGACTGTACACGGCCGGCGGACAGGCCACGGGCGATCTTGGCCCACAGCAGCGGCGAAACCATGTAGCCGACCACGCGGTCGAGGAAACGCCGCGCCTGCTGCGCGTTGACCCGGTCGATATCCAGCTCGCCTGGCTGCGAGAAGGCTTCCTGGATGGCCTTCTTGGTGATTTCGTTGAACACCACGCGCTTGTAGCGGGTGTCGTCGCCGCCGATGGCCTCGCGCAGGTGCCAGGCAATGGCTTCCCCTTCGCGGTCCAAGTCGGTTGCGAGATAGATGGTGTCGGCATCCTTCGCCAGGCGGCGCAGCTCTTCGATCACCTTTTCCTTGCCAGGCAGGATCTCGTACTTGGCCTTCCAGCCGTGGTCGGGGTCGACGCCCATGCGTGCCACCAACTGGCGGCGGGCCTTTTCCTTCGGCGACAGGGCCGGAGCCTCACCCGCGGCCTTGCCACGCTTGGCGGCTGGCTCTTTGCTGGCGCTGGCCGAACCGCTGGTGGGGAGGTCTCGGATATGGCCGATACTCGACTTCACCACGTACTGGTTGCCCAGGTACTTGTTGATGGTCTTGGCCTTGGCCGGGGATTCCACAATGACCAGCGATTTGCCCATGGATCGGAGTATTCCTGAATCTGAAGATGAAAAACGCGTCAGGTGCCAGACGCGGCACCGCTATATATAGTGGCAAAAGTGTGAGGTCAAGTTCGGACTATCACTCGTGCGACTTGCCCAGCAACCCGGGCAGCCCCTCTTCGGCCTTGACCAAAGCAAAGCGTGGCACCTGCTCGCCGTCAACCTCGACGGACTCCTGGAACATCGAAAGTGGCCGTACCCAGAAGCTGTAATCACCATACAGGCATTGGTAGAACACCATCCACTCTTCGCTTTCGGAGTGCCGCGCAACACTGAAGACACGGTACTCAGGCCCTTTGTAATGCCGGTATACGCCTGGTTGTATCTGCATGTTGCCCACCCTCTTGAATAAAACCTGTAAAAAACAAAACCGGGGCACAAGGCCCCGGTCGCTGTCCCGCTACGCGATCAGACGCGTTCGAAGACAGTGGTGATACCTTGGCCGAGGCCGACGCACATGGTCGCCACCCCCAGGGTACCGCCATTCTGCTTCATGACGTTGAGCAGGGTGCCGGAAATCCGTGCCCCGGAGCAACCGAACGGGTGGCCCAAGGCAATGGCGCCGCCGTGCAGGTTAACCTTCTCATCCATCTTGTCGAGTACTTTCAAGTCTTTCAGCACTGGCAGGGCCTGTGCAGCGAAGGCTTCGTTGAGCTCGATGAAGTCGATGTCGGCCATGGTCAGGCCAGCACGCTTGAGGGCTTTCTGGGTCGACGGCACCGGGCCGTAGCCCATGATCGCCGGGTCGACACCAGCCACCGCCATGGAACGGATGACCGCCAATGGCTGGATACCCAGGTCCATGGCGCGCTGGCCGGACATGACGATCATGCACGACGCACCGTCGGTGATCTGCGACGAGGTACCGGCAGTGACGGTACCGCCTTTCGGGTTGAACGCCGGCTTCAGCGACGCCAGGCCTTCGAGGGTGGTTTCCGGGCGAATGGTTTCGTCGAAATCGAACACCTTAAGGAAGCCGTTCTCGTCATAGCCCTGCATCGGGATGATTTCGTCCTTGAACTTGCCTTCGACCGTGGCCTTGTGGGCCAGCTGGTGCGAACGCAGGCCGAACAGGTCCTGCTGCTCACGGGTGATGCCGTGCATCTTGCCGAGCATTTCCGCGGTCAGGCCCATCATCCCGGAAGCCTTGGCGGCATGCAAGGACAGGTGCGGGTTGGGGTCGACGCCATGCATCATGCTGACGTGGCCCATGTGCTCCACGCCACCGACCACGAATACATCACCGTTGCCGGTCATGATCGCCTGGGCGGCGGTGTGCAGCGCGCTCATCGACGAGCCGCACAGGCGGCTGACGGTCTGCGCCGCGGAGGTGTGCGGGATCTGGGTCATCAGCGAGGCCATGCGGGCGATGTTCCAGCCCTGCTCGAGGGTCTGGTTGACGCAGCCCCAGATCACGTCCTCGACTTCTTTCGGGTCGACCTTGTCGTTGCGTTCCAGCAGCTTGCTGATCAGGTGCGCCGACATGTCTTCGGCGCGGGTATTGCGGTGCATGCCACCCTTGGAGCGGCCCATCGGCGTGCGACCGAAGTCGACAATCACCACGTCTCTTGGATTCAGGCTCATATCAAATCTCTCGCTCTAGCTCGTTGACCGCTCAGTTGAAGAAGCGCTGGCCGTTCTTGGCCATTTCACGCAGCTTGGCGGTCGGGTGGTACAGCGGCCCCAGGTCGGCGTACTGATCGGCCAGGGCAACGAATTCGGCCACACCGATCGAGTCGATGTAGCGCAGCGCACCACCGCGGAAGGGAGGGAAACCAATGCCGTAGACCAGGCCCATGTCGGCTTCGGCGGCGGTTTCGACGATGCCGTCTTCCAGGCAGCGCACGGTCTCCAGGCACAGCGGGATCATCATCCAGTTGATGATGTCTTCGTCGGTGACTTCACGCTGCTCGAAGACGATCGGCTTGAGCACGTCGAGCACGCTGGCGTCGGCGACCTTCTTCGGCTTGCCGCGCTTGTCGGTTTCGTAGGCGTAGAAGCCCTTGCCGTTCTTCTGGCCCAGGCGGTTGGCCTCGTACAGTGCGTCAACGGCCGAGCGGCGCTCGTCCTTCATGCGGTCCGGGAAGCCTTCGGCCATCACGTCGCGGCCGTGGTGGCCGGTGTCGATGCCGACCACGTCCATCAGGTACGCCGGGCCCATCGGCCAGCCGAACTTTTCCATGACCTTGTCGATTCGCACGAAGTCGACACCGGCGCTTACCAGCTTGGCGAAGCCGCCGAAGTACGGGAACAGCACGCGGTTGACCAGGAAGCCCGGGCAGTCGTTGACCACGATCGGGTTCTTGCCCATTTTCTTGGCGTAGGCCACGGTGGTGGCGACCGCCACTTCACTGGACTTCTCGCCACGGATGACTTCCACCAGCGGCATCATGTGCACCGGGTTGAAGAAGTGCATGCCGACGAAGTTTTCCGGGCGCTTGAGCGCCTTGGCCAGCAGGTTGATGGAAATGGTCGAGGTGTTGGAAGCGAGGATCGCATCGTCCTTCACCTGGGTTTCCACTTCAGCCAGCACGGCCTGCTTGACTTTCGGGTTCTCGACCACGGCCTCGACGACGATGTCGACATTGGCGAAATCGCCATAGGACAGGGTCGGGCGAATGGCGTTGAGTGCCTCGGCCATCTTGGCCGGGGTCAGGCGGCCCTTCTCGACGCGGTTGCCGAGCAGCTTGGAGGCCTCGTTCAGGCCCAGCTGGATGGCTTCCTCGCGGATATCCTTCATCAGGATCGGGGTGCCCTTGACTGCCGACTGGTACGCGATGCCGCCACCCATGATGCCAGCGCCGAGCACGGCGGCCTGCTTCACGTCGTGGGCGATTTCGTCATGCGCCTTGGCCTTGCGCTTGAGTTCCTGGTCGTTGAGGAACAGGCCGATCAGGCTCTCGGCAACCGAGGTCTTGGCCAGCTTGGCGAAGCCTGCGGCTTCGACTTCCAGGGCCTTGTCACGGCCGAAGTTGGCAGCCTTCTGGATGGTCTTGATGGCTTCGACCGGGGCTGGGTAGTTCGGGCCGGCCTGGCCGGCGACGAAGCCCTTGGCAGTCTCGAAGGCCATCATCTGCTCGATGGCGTTGAGCTTGAGCTTTTCCAGCTTGGGCTGGCGCTTGGCCTTGTAGTCCAGCTCGCCACTGATGGCGCGCTTGACCAGGTCAAGGGCACCGGCCATCAGCAGTTCAGGCGCGACCACGGCGTCGACGGCACCCACTTTCAGGGCGTCTTCGGCACGGTTTTCCTTGCCGGCAGCGATCCACTCGATGGCGTTGTCCGAACCGATCAGGCGCGGCAGGCGCACGGTGCCACCGAAGCCCGGGTAGATACCCAGCTTGACTTCCGGCAGGCCGATCTTGGCGCTGGTGGACATGACCCGGTAGTCGGCGGCCAGGCACATTTCCAGGCCGCCGCCCAGGGCGATGCCGTTGATGGCGGCGACGGTCGGCACTTCGAGGTCTTCGAAGGCGTTGAAGATGCGGTTGGCTTCCAGGTTGCCGGCGACCAGTTCGGCCTCGGGCAGCTTGAAGTTGTCGACGAACTCGGTGATGTCGGCGCCGACGATGAACACGTCCTTGCCACTGCTGACGATCACGCCCTTGACCGAGGCGTCGGCCTGGATGGCATCGACGGCCTGGCGCAGTTCGTTCAGGGTCAGGCGGTTGAACTTGTTGACGGACTCACCCTTGAGGTCGAACTTGAGCTCGACGATGCCACTTTCAAGAGCCTTAACCGTGATGGCTTTACCTTCGTAAATCATCAACTGATCTCCACGATATGGAAGCTGAACAGTACACGCCGATCGCTGCAGCAAAAGCAGGCCTAGCTGCCCTGCCCCAGGCACACCCGTCAGCGCGCTAGTCGGAAGTATGGCTTGGCGTCATGACATACAAACGCTCAATTCATACGCCCGTTTGATTTGGGTGTGCACACATTCTCCGAAAAGATCGGCGTTGTCAAATGCTCGCGAGCAAGGTGAAAACACGACTTTCCGGTCATTTTGTAGCGTCTTGGTACAAAACATGATGACAGTGATTGCTGACCATTCATGTCGGCGATTGACCATGAGCCGCAGGAGAATGCTGCAGCTTTTGCCTTGCGCGGCGACCTCGAACGGCTACACTGGCACTTGCTTGAATGCATACCCGGCCTGCCTGGCCTTTTCTGCACAGCAGAACGCAAAGCGGCGACTTGGCACCCCACCCCTTCAGGGGATCGGCCAAGCCGCCGCTTTGTCGTTCATAGCTATTGAAACCTCCGCATTCCCTGTGGGAGCGGGCGTGCCCGCGAAGAATTCAACGCGGTGGCTGGCACCGGCTGCGCCGGTGTTCGCGGGCATGCCCGCTCCCACAATGACCGTGCCAGACAGGTATCAGGCGAGTGCTTCGAGGACGTGGGCAATATCCTGCAACACAGCCGTATCGCCCCGCTCGGTCCAGTACAGCGCGATCATCCGGGCATCGGCCTCGACCTTGTAGACACTCGCCGGCAAGCGCGCCAGGGCCTCCATGAAGCGTGGGTCCTCGCAGGGTTCACGCCACTGGTTCCACCACACCCCCGGGGTGATCTGCCAGAAGCTGAAGCTGTCCTCATGCCCGCGGCGACGTGCCCGGTGGTATTGCGGGCACGGGCTTGGCGGCTCCTTTTCCAGCCAGTGCGGCCACTGCTGCGGCGCCAGCTGCATGGCCAGCCCCATGCGCCGAGCCTCCAGACGCAGCTTCATCTGCTCGCTCTGCTTGCGCGAGGTGCGCAACCAGGAAAGCGGGCTGAGAATCAGCGCGAGGATTGACACCACCAGCAATACCGTCATATCTGTAGTTCCCATAAAGCGTTGCAAATGAGCTGGTTAGCCATTTTTCACGGAAGACCCGCCCGAAAGCGACCATACTTCTTCTATCGCGATTGTCAGGAGTTCCGCTCATGTCCTACGAACATCTTCTGGTCGCCGTCGACCTGACCGAAGAATGCGACCCGGTGATCAAACGTGCCATGGCGCTGGCTGCACCGTCGAATGCCAAGGTTTCGCTGGTACACATCGTCGAGCCGATGGCCATGGCGTTTGGCGGTGACGTGCCGATGGACCTGTCGCAGTTGCAACAGCAGCAGTTCGACCAGGCCAAGGAACGCATGGACCGCCTGTTCAACAAATACCCGGACATCCACCGCGGCGACTCGCACCTGACCTATGGCCAGCCGCGCCAGGAAATCCACCAGCTGGCCAAGGACCAGAAGTGCGACCTGATCGTGGTCGGCAGCCATGGCCGTCACGGCCTGGCGTTGCTGCTGGGGTCCACGGCCAATGACGTGCTGCATGGTGCGCCGTGCGATGTACTGGCGGTGCGGTTGCAGAAGAAGGAATGATTCAACCTGTGCCGGCCATTTCGCGGGTGAACCCGCTCCCACAGGTACTGCACCGCGTTCAACAGCGGTGCGGTCCTTGTGGGAGCGGGTTCACCCGCGAAGAGGTAGAATCAGGCTAACGCCTGTCAGCCTTCCAGCTCGGCCCAGCGCTCCACCAGCACATCCAGCTCACCCTGCAGCTTCTCGATCTTGGCCAGCACTGCCGAGGTTTCCGCAATCGGCCGCTGATAGAAGCCCGCCGCATTCACTTCTTCCTGGGCCTCGGCCATGCGCTGCTCCAGTTCGTCGATCTGCCCCGGCAGCATTTCCAGCTCACGTTGCAGCTTGTAGCTGAGCTTCTTCTTCGAACCATCGGCCACCTCTGCAACAGGCGCAGGCGCCGGCTTGGCCTCGACCTTCTCCACCACCGCGCTGTTGAGCTCGGACTTGCCGCCCTTGCTCTCGGTCACGCCCAGCAGCTTCGGCGAGCCACCCTGGCGAATCCAGTCCTCGTAACCACCGACGTATTCGCGCACCTTGCCCTCGCCTTCGAACACCAGGGTGCTGGTGACGACGTTGTCGAGGAAGGCCCGGTCGTGGCTGACCATCAGCACGGTGCCCTTGTAGTTGGACAGCACCTCCTCGAGCAGCTCGAGGGTTTCCACGTCCAGGTCGTTGGTCGGTTCGTCAAGCACCAGCAGGTTGGCCGGCTTGCTGAACAGCTTGGCCAGCAACAGCCGTGCACGCTCGCCACCCGACAGCGCCTTGACCGGCGTACGGGCACGCTGAGGGCTGAACAGGAAATCGCCCAGGTAGCTCAGCACATGGCGGTTCTGGCCGTCGATCTCAATGAAGTCGCGGCCTTCGGCGAGGTTGTCGATAACGGTCTTTTCCAGGTCGAGCTGGTGGCGCATCTGGTCGAAATAGGCCACTTCCAGCTTGGTGCCGCGCTCGACCTTGCCGGTGGTCGGCTCCAGGTCGCCGAGCATCAGCTTGAGCAGGGTGGTCTTGCCGGTACCGTTGGCGCCCAGCAGGCCGATGCGGTCCTCACGCTGCAGGACCATGGAGAAGTCCTTGACCAGCACAGGCCCGTCGGGGTGATGGAAGCTGACGTTTTCCAGCACCATCACCTGCTTGCCGGACTTTTCCGCCGCCTCGATCTGGATGTTGGCCTTGCCCTGGCGCTCGCGGCGTTCGCTGCGCTCCACACGCAGGGCCTTCAGCGCGCGCACGCGGCCTTCGTTGCGGGTGCGGCGGGCCTTGATGCCCTGGCGGATCCACACTTCTTCCTGGGCCAGGCGCTTGTCGAACAATGCGTTGGCGGTTTCCTCGGCGGCCAGCGCGGCCTCCTTGTGCACCAGGAAGCTGGCATAGTCGCCGTTCCAGTCGATCAGGCCGCCGCGGTCCAGTTCGAGGATGCGGGTGGCCAGGTTCTGCAGGAAGGAACGGTCGTGGGTGATGAACAGCACCGCGCCGTTGAAACCGCGCAGGGCCTCTTCGAGCCAGGCGATGGCACCGATGTCCAGGTGGTTGGTCGGTTCGTCGAGCAGCAGCAGGTCGGGTTCCGACACCAGCGCCTGGGCCAGCAGCACGCGGCGGCGCCAGCCACCGGACAATTCGGCCAGGGTCTTGTCGGCCGGCAGCTGCAGGCGGCTGAGGGTGCTTTCCACCACCTGCTGCAGGCGCCAGCCGTCACGGGCTTCCAGCTCGTGCTGGACGTGCATGAGCTTTTCCAGGTCTTCATCGCCCTGGATGTTCAGGCTGAGGTGGTGGAACTGCGCCAGCAACTCGCCCACGCCATCCAGGCCTGCGGCCACCACATCGAACACCGTGCGCTCGTCGGCCACCGGCAGTTCCTGCGGCAGCTCGCCGATCTTCAGGGCCGGGGCGCGCCAGATTTCGCCGTCGTCGCCCTTCTGCTCGCCCTTGACCAGGCGCAGCATGCTCGACTTGCCGGTGCCGTTGCGGCCGATGATGCACACCCGCTCGCCACGAGCGATCTGCCAGGACACTTTGTCCAGCAGCGGCATGGCGCCGAATGCGAGGGACACATCGCTGAATTTGAGCAGGGTCATGTTGGTCTCCATAAATCGGGCGCGCATTCTACCTGACTTGGCCCTCGACGGCATCCGCCTGGCCAACCGGCGAGGCCTTTGCGACATCTGGTCGAACTTAATATCCCGATACAAGCACAGTGCTTTCACCCGCCGCCGGCAAACAGCTAAGCTAAGGCAATAGCTTCCAACAGTGCTGGCTCCGCCGTCACTTCCCCATGGTTCAACTGCCCGGACGTATCATGCGCAGCCGCCTGTTACATATTGCATCCTGCCTGCTGCTCACCGCCGCCACCTGCGCGGCGCAGGCCGCCGACCTTTCCCTGCAACGCCAATACTATGACGAGGCCAAGCGCGCGCTGGCCAAAGGCGACAAAGGCCCGTACCTGCGCTATGCCCAGGCCCTCAGCGACTACCCGCTGACGCCCTACCTGGCCTATGACGAACTCACCGCCCGCCTGAAAACCGCCAGCAACCAGGAAATCGAAGGCTTCCTCGCCAAGCATGGCGACCTGCCCCAGGCCAACTGGATGAAACTGCGCTGGTTGCGCTGGCTGGCCGAACGCGGCGAATGGAACACCTTCGCCAAGTACTACGACCCCAAGCTCAACTTCACCGAACTGGACTGCCTCAACGGCCAGTACCAGCTCAGCCACGGCCTGCGCGCCGAAGGTTTTGCCACGGCCGACAAACTGTGGAACGTCGGCAAGTCGCAGCCGGCCACCTGCGACACGCTGTTCGGCATGTGGGCGGCCGAGGGCCAGCTGACCGAGGCCAAGCGCTGGCAACGCACCAAGCTGGCGGCCCAGGCGCGCAACTACGGCCTGGCCAACAACCTGGTCAAGACCCTGACCACCCTCGCCCCGCAGGGGCGCCTGCTGGTCGATGTGGCGCAGAAACCCGAGCTGCTCAACCAGCCGTCGCGCTTCACCCCGGTCAACGAAGCCATGTCCGACGTGGTCAGCCTCGGCCTGCGCCGCCTGGCCCGGCAGGACCCGGAGCGGGCCATGGCGCTGCTCGACGACTACGCCCAGCGCATGCACTTTTCCCGTGACGAGAAGGTGGCCATCGCCCGTGAGATCGGCCTGACCCTGGCGCGCCGCTACGACCCGCGTGCGCTCGACCTGATGACCCGCTACGACCCCGAACTGCGTGACAACACCGTCAGCGAATGGCGCCTGCGCCTGCTGCTGCGCCTGGGCCGTTGGGAAGACGCCTACGAACTGACCCGCCGCCTGCCCCAGGACCTGGCCAGCAGCAGCCGCTGGAAGTACTGGCAGGCGCGCAGCCTGGAGCTGGCACAGCCGAACAACCCTCAGATCCCGCTGCTGTACAAGACCGTGGCGCGTGAGCGTGACTTCTACGGCTTCCTCGCCGCCGACCGGGCACAGACCCCTTACCAGCTGAATAACAAGCCGCTGGTGCTCAGCCCACAGCTGGTCAACAAGGTACGCAACACCCCGGGCATCCGCCGTGCCCTGGAGTTCCACGCCCGCGGCCAGATCGTCGAAGGCCGCCGCGAGTGGTACCACGTCAGCCGACACTTCACCCGCGACGAAATGGTCGCCCAGGCGCGCCTGGGCTACGACCTGCGCTGGTACTTCCCGGCCATTCGCACCATCAGCCAGGCGCAGTACTGGGACGACCTGGACATTCGCTTCCCGATGGCCCACCGCGACACCCTGGTGCGCGAGGCCAAGGTCCGCGGCCTGCATTCGAGCTGGGTATTCGCCATTACCCGCCAGGAAAGCGCGTTCATGGAGGATGCCCGTTCCCCGGTGGGTGCCAGCGGCCTGATGCAGTTGATGCCGGCCACGGCCAAGGAAACCGCGCGCAAGTTCAGCATCCCGCTGGCATCCCCGGCGCAGGTGCTCAACCCGGACAAGAACATCCAGCTGGGTGCGGCCTACCTGAGCCAGGTGCACAGCCAGTTCAACGGCAACCGGGTACTCGCTTCGGCAGCCTACAACGCCGGGCCCGGGCGCGTGCGGCAGTGGCTCAAAGGCGCCAAGCACCTGAGCTTCGATGTGTGGGTGGAGTCGATCCCGTTCGACGAAACGCGCCAGTATGTGCAGAACGTGCTGTCGTATTCGGTGATCTACGGGCAGAAGCTGAACTCGCCGCAGCCGTTGGTGGATTGGCATGAGCGGTATTTCGATGACATGTGATTGCTACTGAGCCTGTGCCGGCCTCTTCGCGGGTAAACCCGCTCCCACAGATATTTCACCGGTCCTGAATGCGGTGCAGTACCTGTGGGAGCGGGCAAGCCCGCGAAGAGGCCGGAACAGGCAACACAGCTACTCCAGGATTTCGACCTTCATCCCTGCCTCCAACCACCCACTGCCATCCACCGCCAGGTTCTGCCCGAACAGCACATCCCCCTCCTTCTCACGGAAGGTCCTGAGCGTGGCCATCGGCTCGCGGTCCTCGCTGCGCTCGCCGGTAGCCGGGTCGATGGTGGTAAAGATGCAGCGCACACTGGGCTTGAGCACGCGAAACTCCAGGCTGCCGATACGAATCCGCTTCCAGCCATCTTCGGCAAACGGTTCAGCCCCCTGCACCACCAGGTTGGGCCGAAAGCGCAGCATCTCCATGGGGCGTCCGATACGCCGGTCGAGTTCGTCCAGCGAACCCTGGCCGATCAGCAACAACGGAAAACCGTCCGGGAACGCCGCCCGGTCACTGTTGAAGCCATAGCCATTGGGCAGGTAACGCGCGCGCTGCTCCGGGCAATGCACCAGGCGCACGGCCTTGCCCAGCAGTTGGCTCAGCCAGGCCGCCGCCGCATCGCCCGCATCCGGCACGCGCAGGGTATCGCGCCAGATGGTCACGCCGCGCAGGGCGTCATCGGCAGGCGGCACAGGCACCCGCAACGGTGCCTGCCCAGGTGCTTCCAGCAGCAACTGGCCGCTGTCATCATCGCTAGCCTTGATCTGGCCTAGCCGAGGCCAGGCGCGCTGGGTAAGGAAGCGTCCGTTTTCTTCCTCCACCACCATCCAGCGCCGGTCACCCTGCAACCCCAGCAATCCCACCGGTGAAGCCTGCAGGCGTTGCGCCTGCCCCGACTTCACCGGGTACCGATACAGCTCACTGAGAAACATCCCTGCCGCCTCGCGTCATGCCAAAACGCCAAGCTTATACCCGGCAGGGGCCGGGATCACGCGGTAGCGGCATCCAGCAACAGGCGTTGCTTGACCACGTCGACCAGGCGATCGGGCTGGAACTTGGACAGGAAGTTGTCGCAGCCCACCTTCTTCACCATGGATTCGTTGAAACTACCCGACAGCGAGGTGTGCAACACCACGTACAGCCGGCGCAAACGGGCATCGCCACGGATCTCGGTGGTCAACCGGTAGCCATCCATTTCCGGCATCTCTGCGTCGGTGAACACCATCAGCAGCTTCTCGCACACATCCTCACCAGCGTCAGCCCAGCCCTTGAGCATGCGCAGCGCCTTCAGGCCATCACTGGCCACGTGCAGCTTCACGCCCAGCTGGGACAGGGTGTCGCGCAATTGCGCCAGGGCCACGCTGGAGTCGTCCACCAGCAGCACTTCGCGGCCACGGGCCCGGGCCAGCACCGGGTCGGCGAGCTTGTCGCCGGAAACCCGGGCGTTGTACGGCACGATCTCGGCCAGCACCTTCTCCACGTCGATCACTTCTACCAGCTTGTCATCGACCTTGGTGATGGCGGTCAGGTAATGCTGGCGTCCGGCGCTGGATGGCGGCGGCATGATCGCTTCCCAGTTCATGTTGACGATGCGGTCGACACCGCCCACCAGGAAAGCCTGCACCGAGCGGTTGTATTCGGTGACGATGATGGTGCTGTCCGGCCCCGGTTGCAGCGGGCGCATGCCGATCGCCTGGGACAGGTCGATCACCGGCAGGGTCTGGCCGCGCAGGTTGACCACACCGCAGACGAACGCGTGGCGCTGGGGCATCAGGGTCAGCTTGGGCAGTTGCAGCACTTCCTGCACCTTGAACACGTTGATCGCGAACAGCTGGCGGCCGGCCAGGCGAAACATCAGGATTTCCAGGCGGTTCTCACCCACCAGTTGCGTGCGTTGGTCTACCGTGTCGAGAATGCCAGCCATTGGAAAGCCCCCAGGCTTGAGTCGGAAAAAGTGAAATCATCCACCCTGTATCGGCGGCTTCACGCACACCTTGACCCTTGCGGGAAAATGCCGTGAAGGCGATTGATATCACTTTACCATCATGCTTTACTGCGGGAATCACGGGTGATTAAGCGGGACAGTAAAAGTTCCCCACCTGAGGCCCTTATCAGGGAAACCCTTAGCCACAATCGGGTGCAACCTGATGTTCGCGATATCCTTTAGCCATTAATGTGACGCCATTCTCATTGCATGAATGGAGTCAGGCTTTTGCTAGCTATCGTTTTGGCGTGCCCGTCCCCTGCGCCCGCCCCACGCGCGGGGGCATCATGATGGACAGCGCCTTGTCGTTCGATAACGCCCTGCAGGGGTTCCTGCTGGATGCCCAGGTATTGCTGACCCAGGCCCAGGAATGCCTGCAGCATCTGGAGCTGATCGACAACGACCCGGATGCCTGCCACTGCCTGGACAACGCCCTCGACAACCTTGCTCGACAGGCCACACACCTGGGCCTGCGCGAAGTCGCCCATTACACCACCGCCCTGCAGCAGTTGCTGGCACCGGCCTGCCAGGTCGGTCGCCTGCAGCGCGAAGCCCTGCCCGCGGTAGGGGCCTGCCTGACCCTGTTGGCCTGGCAACTGGAACTGGTCGACCCTTGCACCGGGCGGCTCAACCTGGACATCGGCGAGCAGCTGGTACTGCTGGGTGAACTGGCCAAGGCCGTGCAGCAAACGTTTGCACAACCCTGCACCTCCTGCGACGAGCAAGGCAGCGTGTGCATCCACCCGCATACCGAGACGGCAGGCAGCACGCACTCCGGCCGCTCATCTGCCACATATTGAACTGGCTTGAAATGCAGCCGGGCACGTTTATTCAGGCCCACCCAGGTCGAACTTGGAAAGTTCTCGAAGTTTTCCAGGTTGCCGGGGGCCAAGTTGAATCAACAGCGCGCAAGTTCAATGGCAAGTGCCTGTTGTGCGATCAAGCCAAGTGGCACTTTGCTACCCTCCAGCGCCCGCCCCGCAGGCGTTTCATAGCGTTACCCGATCGCGACCAATGCACTGCGAAGTGGTAATATGCGGCCCCACAAACGCTTGCGACCTGCAGCAAGGTCGCAAGATCACGCGTTCGAAAGAAAATATAAAGTACTGCTCCAAAGCCTCTGACATGGATTGTGCAAGGCCTCCATCAGCAATACTTCAGTGGCTTCCCTACCTATGTTTCCACGCTTGAAGACTTCTTTGCGGTGCTGCTTCCGCACTACCCTGCTGCGCTGGGCGACGGTCGGGCTGTGCGTGGCCTCGCTGGTCGCCACCCTGTCGCTGTACCTGACCGACCAGGCGATCCCGGCCAGCCTGCTGCTGCTGCAGCTGGCCGCCACGCTGGGCGCTGCCGTGCACCTGGCTCTGGGCGCCAGGTCGATCAACCTGCGCCCGGCGGAACTGGCCGAGCGCATGCTCAAGGTCCAGGAAGACGAGCGCCAGCACCTGAGCCGGGAATTGCACGATGACATCGGCCAGCTGCTCACCGCCGCCAAGCTGCAACTGCAGTGGCTGCAGAAGCGTATGCCCGATGACCTGCAAGGCCACTGCGACGCCCTGCGCAGCACCCTGGATGACACCCTGGGCAACGTGCGCGATGTCTCCGCCCTTCTCAACCCGCGGCAGCTGGCCAGCCTGGGCCTGGAGGCCAGCCTGCGCGCGCACCTGGTGCGCACCCTGGGCAACAGCGGCGTGCACTGGAGCCTGGCGTGCAACCAGCGCCTGGGCGGCATCGACGAGGCCGTGGCCATGGCGGTGTTCCGCATTACCCAGGAAGCCGTGACCAACATGCTGCGCCACGCCCAGGCACGCAACCTGGTCGTCCGCCTGCAGCGCACCCCCGAGGGGTTGGCGTTGTCGATCCACGACGATGGCCGCGGCTTCGTGCCAGCCAGGCAACCGGCCGAAGCAGGCCAGCGGGGCTTGGCCGGCATGCAGGAGCGGGTAACCGCGTTGCAGGGCAGCCTGGACATCACCAGCCAGCTCGGCCTGGGCACGCGCATCGAGGCAATGTTCCCATGGCCACCGCGCACCCAGGAACGCGCCAGGAGTACTGCAACCCATGACCTGTAGACTGCTGCTGGTAGACGACCACTCGCTGATCCGCGCCGGGGTGCGCGCACTGGTCTGCGACATCCCCGGCTATGACGTGATCGGTGAAGCCGACGACGGCAGCCAGTTGCTCGAACAGGTGCGCACGCTGGCGCCGGACATCGTCTTGCTGGACATCTCCATGCGCTCGACCAGCGGCCTGGACGCCCTCACCCAACTGCGCGCCAGCGGCAACACCTGCAAGGTGCTGATCCTGTCGATGCACACCGACCCGGACCTGATCATGCGGGCCCTGGAAAGCGGCGCCCACGGCTACCTGCTCAAGGACACCAGCGCCACCGAACTGGAACAGGCCCTGGCCGCGGTGCGCAACGGCGAGCGCTACCTCAGCCCAGCCATCGCCCATACGGTCATCAACCAGGCGCTGCAGCACGCCAGGCAGGGCAAGCAACCCGCGGGCGAGCGGCATAACCTCACGGCGCGACAGCTGGAAATCCTGCGCCTGATCGTGCGTGGCAAGTCCACCCGGGAAATCGCCACCGGCCTGGGCCTGTCGATCAAGACCGTGGAAACCCACCGCTCGCAAATCATGAAACGCCTGCAGATCCATGACGTGGCCGGCCTGGTGCTGTTCGCCGTGCGCGAGAAAATCATCAGCCTGGACGACTGAGCAACGGCGACCCGTCCGGCAGATGCAGGCGCAGTGCAGCGGGCCTGGCCTGGAAGCGCAACTTGTCGGCCTGCACCGGTTCGCCATCGAGGTTGATGTCCAGGCCCTGCGAGCACTTGATCTCGACCCAGGGCAACCTGGCCCTGACTAACAACCCGTTGCCAGCCAACAACTCACGCAGCGCCCCTACCATCTCCTGTGGTGCCGGCAGGATGGCGATATCGAGCAAGCCGTCGTCCACCAGGGCCTCGGGGCACAGCACTTGCCCACCCCCGGCCTGGCGGCCATTGCCGATCCCCAGCGCCAGCAGGTCACCCTGCCAGTCGAAGCCCGGCCCTTGCAGCTCCACCGAGGCTGCCTGCAGTTCGCTGAAGCGTGACAACCCAGTGAACAGGTAGGCGGCCGCGCCCAGCACTTTCTTCAGGTCTTCGGAGGTGTTGGCCGTGACCTGGCTGCCAAAACCGCCCGTGGCCATGTTGAGGAACAACTGGTCGCCGGCCTGGCCCAGGTCTATTGGCCGTGCGGGTATGTTCAGCAATGCCAGGGCCGTGGCAGGCTCCAGAGGTATGCCGGCGGCCTTGGCAAAATCGTTGGCCGTGCCCAGCGGCAACAACGCCAGGCTGGCCTCGGTACCTGCCAGCCCCATGGCCTCGGCGACATCACGCAGCGTGCCATCCCCGCCTCCGGCGACGATATGGCCGTAGCCGGCGGCCAGCGCCTCGGTGACCAGGCGCTGCGCGTCGCCGGCCTCCCAGGTGACCCGCACATCCAGTACCCAGCCGCTGTCGCGCAGGCCATGCACGGCGCTGCGCACGTCTTCGTTCATGGCCTGCTTGCCGTGCAGGATCAGCATTGCCTTGCGCCCTTGCATGTGCGCGCCTCCGTGAAGTGATCAACCCAGATCTCGACCCTTTGCAGTCGCGGATCGTTGCATGCGCCCGAAAAAATAGCAGGCCAACGCGATCGATTGTGGGCATCAACCGACAAGCGTCGGCCGGTCTTTTCCCACACGCCTGGCAATGCACGGCTATGCTCAGCAGATACACTTTATTGCCACGGACGCGCCCCCGGCAGTGGTTCTACCACTGCTGCCCACGGGCGCGTCTTGCTATCCGCAGCCTTTAGCGAGGATTTCGGGTCATGCGCATTCTCTGGACACTGCCGTACCTGCCCTGGCCAACCACCAGCGGCAGCAAGACCCGGCAATACCACCTGATACGCGCACTGGCACAGCGGGGCCACCGGATTACCCTGCTGGTGCAATCGAAGATCCCGCTCGGCGATGCCGCCCGCGAAGCCCTGGAACCGCTGCTCGAGCGCCTGATCGTGCTGCCCCGTCGGCCCCTGCACAGCCCGCTGAACCTGCTGGCCTCACCGATCATCGCCTACCCCATGCGGGCAATCATCAATGGCTTGGCCCCTTGCCTGCGGCACCGCTTCGAGCAATTGCTGGACGAGCCGTGGGACGTGATCCAGATCGAGCACAGCTACAGTTTCCAGCCCTTCGAAAAGGCCCTGCAGGCACGCGGACTGCCGTACATGCTCAGCGAGCACACCCTGGAATCGGTGATGGGCGGCGCCAGCCACGATCGCCTGCCGCTATGGCTGCGCCCGCTCAACGCCTTCGACCGCTGGCGCTATCGACGCTGGGAACAGCGGGTATTGCGCCAACCCACCGAACTGGTGGCAGTCAGCGCCCACGATGCCGAATTGATCGCGCAGATCAGCGGGCGCCCGGTGAACGTGGTGGTGAATGGCGTGGACTGTGATTTCTACCAGCACGTGCAACCCGCGCTGCACAGCCAGCGCCTGCTGTTCGTTGGCAACTTCGAGTATGGAGCCAACCTGGAGGCCATCGAATGGGCGCTGGAAGACATCATGCCGCAGGTCTGGATGAGCAACCCGGCAGTGCGCCTGGCGATTGCCGGGCATGCCATGCCGGCCAGCTGGAAACTGCACTGGAACGACCCGCGCATCGAATGGTTCGGCTACCGCCCCGACCTGCGTGAACTGCAACGGCGTTCGGCATTGTTCTTCGCACCGCTGCGCTATGCCGGTGGCTCCAAGGTGAAAATCCTCGAAGCGATGGCCGCCGGCTTGCCGGTGATCACCACCGGCAAAGGTGTTTCAGGCCTGGCCGCGAACAATGGTGAGCACTACCTGGGCAGTGAGGATGGCGACCAGCTGGCCCTGCTGATCACCCAGTTGCTCAACCAGCCCTGGCGCATGAGCCAGTTGAGCGACGCCGGGCGCCAGTTCGCCCGCCAGCGCCACGACTGGAGCGTGGCCGCCCAGCAACTGGAGAACGTGCACATGCGCCTGGCACTGGCGGCACCGGCCGAGGCCACGCCGCTGGCCAGTGCCTGACGGGCCGCTCAGCCAAGTAGTTCGCTGAAGGGGATGAACGGCACGCTGTCACCCTGCTTCGGCGTACTGCCTTCGCGCACCTCCACCAACCCCTCGGCCCAGGCCGCACTGCGCAGCACGCCAGAGCTCTGGTTCTTGTAGATGCGCACCTGGCCCTGTTCGATGCGGGCGCGCAGGTACTCGCGGCGCGTGCCAGGCTTGGGCCAGTCAAAGCCGGCCGGCATGTCGAAGCGCAACGGCGTGACATCGGCCACGCCCTGACGCCGCAACAAGTAGGGCCGGGTCAGCAGGCCGAAGGTGACCAAGGTCGAGGCCGGGTTACCCGGCAGGCCGATTACCGGCACGCCCTGGAAGTGGCCGAAGGTCAGCGGCTTGCCCGGTTTGATCGCCAGCTTCCACAAGGCCAGCTCGCCAGCTTCGCGCAGGGCGGCGCCGAGGTAGTCGGCCTCCCCCACCGAGACACCGCCGGTGGACAGGATCAGGTCGACATCGCCCAGCTCGGCCAGGCAGCTGCGGGTGCGCGCCAGGTCATCCGGCAGAATGCCCGCATCGACCACATCGCAGCCCAGCCGCTGCAACCAGCTGACCAGCAGCCGGCGATTACTGTTGTAGATCTGCCCCGGCCCCAGCGGCAGGCCGGGTTCGACCAATTCGTCACCGGTGGACAACACCGCCACCCGCACCTTGCGCACCACGTCCAGCCGGCCATGGCCCAGGGTCGCGGCCAGGCCCAGCTCGATCGGCCCCAGCCGGGTGCCGGCGCTCATCACCTGTTCGCCCTTGCGGGTTTCCTGGCCCTGGGGACGAATGTTCTGCCCGGTCTTCAGCGCTTCGAGAAAGCGTACCCGGCCATCCTCCGCCACTTCGGTGTTTTCCTGCATCTCGACGCAGTCGGCACCTTCGGGCAGCGGTGCCCCGGTGAAGATGCGCGCGCAGGTGCCCGGTTGCAGCGGCTGCGGCGCATGGCCGGCGAAAATCCGCTGGCTGACCGGCAGTGGTTCGCCCTGCCAGTCAGCCAGGCGCAGGGCGTAACCGTCCATGGCACTGTTCGGCCAAGGTGGCAGGTCGAGCGAGGCCACCAGGTCGGTGGCCAGCACACGGCCCTCGGCCTCGGCCAGCGGCAGGTTCTCGGTGTCGCGGATCGGTGCCGCCTCGGCCAAAGCCAGCAGCTGCTCCAGGGCCTGTTCTACCGGCATCAGCGGCCGGGCCTGGCGGACCTCAGCCACGGCTGTCGCAGGCCGCTGCCTGCTTCAGGTGCGGCACGAAGTTGCACGGGCGATGGCGGGCATCCAGCTGCTCGGCGAGGATACCGTCCCAACCGGTGCGCACCGCGTTGGTCGAACCCGGCAGGCAGCACACCAGGGTACCGTTGGCCAGCCCGGCCAGGGCGCGCGACTGCACGGTGGAGGTGCCGATGTCGGCCACGGAAATCTGCCGGAACAGCTCACCAAAGCCTTCTACCTGCTTATCCAGCAGGCAGGCCACGGCCTCGGGCGTGCTGTCGCGGCCGGTAAAGCCGGTGCCGCCGGTGATCAGCACCACCTGCACGCTGTCATCGGCAATCCAGGTGGCGACCTGGGCGCGAATCTTGTACAAGTCGTCTTTCAGCAGCACGCGCTCGGCCAGGCGATGGCCAGCCGCGCTCAGCCGGTCGACGAACAGCTGGCCGGAGGTATCGGTGTCGAAAGTACGGGTGTCGCTGACCGTGAGCACGGCGATGTTCAGCGGCACGAAGGGGGTATCTGCCTTGGCTTTCATGGGGGTCCGTCACAAGAAGATGGGATGGCCGCAGTTATAACACAGCGCGCGCCCATCACAGCGTGACGCCCGTGGCCCTTGCCCTCGATCAATGCCCCGGGTTTGCCGCTATGCTGCACTGTAGACGGAACTTGCGTGGACGCCCTGCGTCTTAATGTCATCTAGCACCATCGCACTGGAGAAACACGATGATTCAACGGACCCTACCCGCCTTCCTGCTCGCCTTGGGCCTGGGCGCCCTCGCTGGCTGCGCATCGCCAACCGTCATTACCCTGAACGACGGTCGCGAAATCCAGGCCACCGACACACCGAAGTTCGATGAAGACTCCGGTTTCTACGAATTCGAGCAGCTGGACGGCAAGCGCACACGCCTGAACAAGGACCAGATCCGCACCGTCAAAGAGCTCTGATCGCAGCCTGTTTTTTGCAAAGGCCCTTTTAACAACAAGGGCTTGCGTGCAAAAAAAGTATGCAGTAGGATTTCCTTCATCGGAGTGTAGCGCAGCCAGGTAGCGCGTCTCGTTCGGGACGAGAAGGCCGCAGGTTCGAATCCTGTCTCTCCGACCAAATCCTCGTCAAAAAGCCCGCCTAGTGCGGGCTTTTTGTTGTGCCTTGAAAAGTGCCCTGCCCCAGCGCGCGCCCCCTTGTGGGAGCGGCCTTGTGTCGCGAAAGGGCTGCAAGGCAGCCCCCAGCAACTTGTGCAGCCTGGCTGAAATCCTGGGGCCGCGTTGCGACCCTTTCGCGACACAAGGCCGCTCCCACATGTGTCAGTGCGACACCTCAGCCTCCACCGGCACATACAGCAACTGCAGGCGCTCACTGCTCCATGCCCGGGTCCGGTTGGTCAGCGCCAGGTTGTTGTTCAGCTTCTGCCCATAGCTTGGCACGATTTCCTTGAGCCTGGCCTGCCAGGCTGGCGACTGGATACGGTCCTTGAAGGTCTTTTCCAGCACGGTCAGCATGATCGGCGCCGCGGTCGAGGCACCCGGCGATGCCCCCAGCAATGCAGCGATGCTGCCGTCCTGGGCCGCCACCACTTCAGTACCGAACTGCAGCACACCGCCCAGTACCGGGTCCTTCTTGATCACCTGCACCCGCTGGCCGGCCTGCAGCAGCTTCCAGTCTTCGTTCTTGGCGTTGGGGAAGTACTCGCGCAGCGCGTTCATGCGGTCATCGAAACTGAGCATCAACTGCCCCATCAGGTAGGTGCTGAGGTCGATGTTGTCGATACCGGCATTGACCATCGGCAGCACGTTGTGGCTGTTCAGCGAGGCGAACATGTCCAGCAGCGAGCCGTGCTTGAGGTACTTGGTGGAGAAGGTGGCGAACGGGCCGAACAGCAGCACCTGCTTGCCATCGATCATTCGCGTGTCCAGGTGCGGTACCGACATCGGCGGCGCGCCGACCGAGGCCTTGCCGTACAGCTTGGCCTGGTGGCGGGCGACCAGGTCGGGGTTGTCGGTCATCAGGAACTGGCCACCGACCGGGAAGCCGGCATAGCCTTCGGCTTCAGGGATGCCCGACTTCTGCAGCAGCTTCAGCGCGCCACCACCGGCACCGATGAACACGAAGCGGGCGTTGACGGCCTTTTCCTCGCCGCCGTTGGCCAGGTCGGCCACCCGCACATGCCAGGTGCCGTCGTCGTTGCGCACGATGTCGCGCACTTCATGACGCAGGTTCAGCGACACATTGGGGTTGCGGGTCATCGCCGCGAACAACTGGCGGGTGATTTCGCCAAAGTTCACGTCGGTGCCGATGGCCATGCGCGTGGCGGCGATTTTCTGCTCCGGGTCACGGCCTTCCATCACCAGCGGTGCCCACTTGCGGATCTGCTCGTGGTCTTCGGAGATTTCCATGCCGCGGAACAGCGAGCTGTGCTGCAGGGCGTCGACGCGCTTGTGCAGGAAGGCGACGTTGTCGTCACCCCAGACAAAGCTCATGTGCGGCACGTTGTTGATGAACGACTTCGGGTTGTTCAACACGCCCTGCTCGACCTGGTAGGCCCAGAACTGCTTGGACACCTCGAACTGCTCGTTGACCCCAACGGCCTTGCTGATGTCGATGCTGCCGTCCTTGCCGACGCTGGTGTAGTTCAGCTCGCAGAACGCGGAGTGACCGGTACCGGCGTTGTTCCAGGCGTTGGAGCTTTCTTCGGCCACCTGGTCCAGGCGTTCGTAGACGTCGACCTTCCAGGAAGGCTCCAGCTCGGTGAGGTAGGTGCCCAGGCTGGCACTCATGATGCCACCGCCGATCAGCAGCACGTCGACGGTCTTTTCCGGCTCCGCGGGTTTGGAGCAGCCGATGACGCCCAGGCAGAGGAACGTCAGCAGGAATTTCTTCATTGATGTTATCCAGTTGTTGTGTACACGCGCGCCGCCTTGAGCAGGGAACGTGCCAACTGGGTCTGGAGCAGTGAATACAGGGGGCGGGCGACGGGGTAGATGGCGACAATCCGCCAGAGGGGATGGAATGAAGCAGTGGAAGTGGCGGGTTTCCCCAGTAGCCAACCTGGCGCCGCACCGTTGTGGGAGCGGCCTTGTGTCGCGAAAGGGCCGCGCAGCGGCCCCAGGATATCAGCGTCCGTGCAGAGATTGCCGGGGCCGCTTTGCGGCCCTTTCGCGACACAAGGCCGCTCCCACAAGAGCCGCGTCAGGCGGTGAGGCGGGAGGTGACTTCACCCAGCTGCCCCGACAACCCATGCAGGCGCTGCCCCGCCTGTTCGGTATGCTGCACCGCCTGCTGGTTGGCCGTGGCGATGCGGGTGATTTCGATCAGGTTGCAGGAAATGTCCTCGGCCACGCTGGTCTGCTCTTCGGCCGCCGTGGCGATCTGCCGGTTCATGTCGCGGATCGCTTCCACTGCCAGGGTGATGCGCTGCAGCATCTGCCCGGCCTGCTGCACCTGCTCGGCACCCTCCTCGCTGCGCTGCTGGCCGCTTTCGATGGCCTTGACCGCCTCCACCGCCCCCGACTGCACCGCCTCGATGATCTGGTGGATCTCGGCGATCGACGCCGCCGTGCGCTGGGCCAGGCTGCGCACTTCATCGGCGACGACCGCAAAACCTCGCCCGGCCTCGCCGGCACGGGCCGCTTCGATGGCCGCGTTGAGCGCCAGCAGGTTGGTCTGCTCGGCAATGCCACGGATCACTTCGAGCACTTTGCCAATGCGCGTGCTGTCATGCTCCAAGTCGCGAATCACCGCCGCCGTGCCGGCAATTTCTCGGTTGACCGCGCCGATGATGTCGATGGTCTGCTGCATCACCTGCTCGCCCGCCTGGGCACTGTGGTCGGCGTCGTCCGCCGCGCGGGCGGCCTCGGCGGCGTGGCGCGCGACTTCCTGGGCGGTGGCGGACATCTCGTGCATGGCCGTGGCCACCTGGTCGGTGCGCTGGAACTGGTCGTGGGTACCACGGGCCATGTCGCCGGCGATGCTGCGCAGCTGGCCGCTGGCGCCTTCCAGTTCCTGGGCGTTGTCCTGCAGCCGGCCGACCGTGTCGGCGAGGAAATCGCGCAGAGTGTTGGCGGCCCGCGCCAGGCGGCCCAGTTCGTCCTCGCGGCGGCTATCTACCCGGGCGGCAAAGCGGCCCTGGCTAAGCTGCGCGACATAGTCGATCAACTGGCGGATCGGCTCGACCAGGCTGCGGTTGACCAACCACAGGCTGAGCAGCCCCACCAGCACGGCCGAAGCCAGCATCACCAGCAAGCCCAGCCATACCGTGCGCTCGGCGCCGGCACTCAGGCTGGCGGCGTGCTGACGGGCTTCGGCACGCAGTTGCTCGACCAGTTCGCTCATCTGCTCGCTGACAGCGCGGTCCACGCCCTTGACCGCCTGGTCGCCGGCCACCGGGTCGCCGCCCGCCGCCATAAATGCCTGGCGACCCTGCGCATAGGCCTGGCCCAGCTGCCGGTGGCTGTCACGCAGTTGCTGCAGCGGCGCCTTGAGCCTGGCGTCGCTGCTGTCGATCAATTGCCCGAGCAGTTGCTGCACCTGTTGCTCCCGAGCCTGGAACTGCTGCCAGTACTTGTCCATGTCAGCCGGCTGGCGCCCGCGCAACAACACGTTCTTCCACTCCTGCACCTGGATCTTGAACTGCAGGTTGGCTTCGTCGATCAACTGCGAGGCCCGCAGCGGCCCGTCGACCAGCTCGGCGTAGCCGCGCACGCTGGAGGAGAGGAACTGGAAGCACACCAGGGCGATCAGCAACATCGCCACCAGACTGCCGCCGAGCAGGGAGAGAATTTGCACTCTGAGGGATTTACGCAACATCTTGGATCTCGGAAAGCAGGAGGAAGACCGGGGGCCGCGCAAGTTGGCAATGGGGTGCAACGCAGCCCGGTTACTGGCAGGCCAAAAAAAGGCTGCCATCAAGCAATGGCAGCCAGGTCGAGCACTTACGCAACAGTTGAGCTAGATACTCTCAGGCAAATACTACAGAAATGTTACAGCGCCACTACAAGCTACCCCGTGGTGAACTGCAAGGCCGCCAGCCGAGCATACAGCGGGCTCTCTTCGATCAGCTGGCGATGCGTCCCCACCGCCACCAGCCTGCCCTTGTCGATGACCACGATACGGTCGGCATGCTGGACCGTAGCCAGGCGATGGGCGATCACCAGGGTGGTGCGCCCGGCCATCAGGCTGGGCAGCGCCTGCTGGATCAGGTGTTCGCTTTGCGCGTCGAGTGCGCTGGTGGCTTCGTCCAGCAACAGGATCGGCGCATCGACCAGCAGCGCACGGGCGATGGCCAGGCGCTGCCGCTGCCCGCCGGACAGGCCGATGCCGCCCTCGCCCAGCGGTGTCTGGTAGCCCTGCGGCAATTGCCGGATGAATGCGTCGGCATGGGCACCCCGGGCGGCTGCCTCGACCTCGGCCAGGGTCGCCTCGGGCCGGCCATAGCGGATGTTGGCCTCGACCGTGCCGCGAAACAGCGAGGGGTTTTGTGCCACCAGGGCGAACTGCTGGCGCAGGTGATCGGGGTCGAGTTCGGTGATCGCCCGGCCATCGAGCAGGATGCGCCCCTGCTGGGGGTCGTAGAAGCGCAGCAACAAATCGAACAAGGTCGACTTGCCCGCCCCCGACGGGCCCACCAGCGCCACGGTCTGCCCCGGCTCGATGGTCAGGCTCAGGCCATCGACAGCCGCCACCGAGGGCCGTGACGGGTAGGCGAACACCAACTGCTGCAGCTCGATACGCCCACTGGCCCGCTGCGGCAGCACCTGCGCCACGGCGGGCGGCAGGATTGCACTGCGCGCCGCCAACAGTTCGGCAATGCGCTCGGCGGCGCCCGCCGCCCGCTGCAACTCGCCGATCACCTCGCTGAGGGTGCCGAAGGCACTGCCGACGATCAGGCTGTAGAACACGAAGGCGGCCAGTTCGCCCGCGGAAATACGCCCGGCGATCACGTCCATGCCGCCAACCCACAACATCACCCCCACCGCTCCCAGAACCAGCACGATCACCAGGGTGATAAGCCAGGCGCGCTGGGCAATCCTCTGCCGGGCCACGGCAAACGCCGCTTCGACCGTGCCGGCGAACAGCTCGCGGTCATGCGCCTGGTGGTTGTAGGCCTGCACGGTCTTGATCTGCCCGAGGGTCTCGGCCACATAGCTGCCCACATCGGCCACCCGGTCCTGGCTCTGCCGCGACAGGCTGCGTACCCGGCGGCCGAACAGCAGGATCGGCGCCAGCACCAGCGGCAGGGCCACCACCACGATGCTAGTGAGCTTGGGGTTGGTGATGAACAGCAACACCACACCACCGATGACCATCAGCGCGTTGCGCAGGAACATCGACAGCGAAGAGCCGATTACCGATTGCAGCAAGGTGGTGTCGGCGGTCAGCCGCGACTGGATCTCGGAGCTGCGGTTGTCTTCGAAAAACCCGGGATGCAGGCCGATCAGGTGGTCGAACACGGCCCGACGGATATCGGCCACGCAGCGCTCGCCGATCCACGACACCAGGTAGAAGCGGCTGAAGGTACCCACCGCCAGTGCCACCACCAGCAGCAGGAACAGGCCGATGGTCTGGTTGAGCTGATGCGCGGAGCGGGTCATGAAGCCCTGGTCCACCAGCAGGCGGATGCCCTGGCCCATGGACAGGGTGATGGCGGCGGTGACTACCAGGGCCAGCAAGGCCAGCAGCACCTGGCGACGGTACGGACGGACAAACTGCCAACCCAGGCGCAAGGCGCGGCGTTGACGCGGGGAAACCGATTCGGGCATGGCGCTGACCACATTGGCGGGGAAACCGCAGCCTACCACTCATCCAGGCCTGTGGAACCCTTGCAGGGTTGCTATAGCCTATCGGTCTAACCAGGCTATGGAGCTTTACTGCCGTTTCTGTTCGACTGTGCCTGCCGTGACCCTGCAGGTACTGTCACAGGCCAGTCACGGCACAGGGTTAACCTGCGCTTGAACCTGATGAGGAGACAATACATGAGCTTGCAGCATGGCAGCGACAACCAGAAGCCCCGAACTACCCCTCAGCCGCAGGTGTGCGGTTCGATCATCGATGCCCAGGGGCGCGAAGTACCGATCACCGAGCAGATGATCCAGAAGGCCTGCAAGGCCCTGGAAGAAAGCCGGGTAGAGCGCGTACGCAAAGGTTGATCGGCGAATTCTTGCAACCCGGCGCTTGCGCCGGGTTTTTATTTGCCTGAATCCTGTACCGGCCCTTTCGCGGGTAAACCCGCTCCCACAGGGACAACACAAGCCTTGAGGTCAGCGGGCTACCTGTGGGAGCGGGTTTACCCGCGAAGAGGCCGGTACAGCTTTCAAATGGCTATCAGACCAACACCCCACCTAAGGCACTGACCAGCTGCGCCAACTGCGGCGACTCCCCGCGCAAGCGCACCGCCAGCCCTTCGATCTCGCGCCGTGGCGGGTACTGCTTGCGCAACTGGTCGAACGCTGCACGCTGCTGCTGCGGGTCGTCGCTGAGGCTGCGGCGGAAATCGGCATCGTCGCGGCGTGGGTCGTACACCGCGCGGCACAGGGTGGCCAAGGCCCAGGCCGGGTCGGTGCTGGAATCCAGCTCGATCTGCGCCAGCGGCGGCCGGGGCAGCAGGTCGGCCAGTTGCACCTGTTCATCCACACCGAGGAAGCGGCACAGCGCCTGGTAGATCTGCGCCGTACCACGCTGGCGGCCGTCGAGGCTGTAGCCGGCAATGTGCGGCGAAGCCAATGTGCACAGGTCGGCCAGTTGCAGGTCGACCTGCGGCTCCCCCTCCCACACATCCAGCACCGCATGCAGGTCTTCGCGGTCCAGCAGCAGTTCGCGCAGGGCGGCGTTGTCCACTACAGGGCCACGGCTGGCGTTGACCAGCCAGGCACCGGGGCGCAACTGCGCCAGCTGCACCTGGCCCAGCAGGTGCCAGGTCGGGTGCTCGCCGCCACGCTGCAACGGGGTGTGCAGGCTGATCACATCGCACTGTTGCAGGATGGTTTCGAGGCTGACGTAGTCACCGCCCTCGGCGGCCTGGCGCAGCGGGTCGCATACCATTACCTTCCAGCCCAGGCCGTGCAGCACCCGCACCAGGCGGCCACCCACCTCACCCGCGCCCACCACGCCATACACGCGCTCGGGCAGTGCCACGCCATCCAGTTCTGCCAGGGTCAGCAGGCTGCCCAGCACGTAATCGACCACGCCGCGGGCATTGCAGCCCGGTGCGCTGCTCCAGTGGATGCCGGCCTCGGCAAAGTAGTTCAGGTCGAGGTGGTCGGTGCCGATGGTGCAGGTGCCGACAAAGCGCACGCGGCTGCCTTCGAGCAACTGGCGGTCGACCTTGGTCACCGAGCGCACCAGCAGGATGTCGGCGTCCTTTACGCTGGCGGCATCGAGGCTTCGGCCCGGGTAACGACGAATTTCGCCGAAACCCTGGAAGAAGGCATCGAGCAGCGGGATGTTCTCGTCGGCAACTATCAGCATGGCGCTCTCCTGTCTGGGGAACGCAGTGTAGGCGCAACGCCGGGCGTGTTCCAGAGCGGCTCAGTCGGCTTTCTTGCGGATCCAGTACAGGAAGGTACCGGCGTCTTCCTGCTGCTGCAGCAGTTCGTGGCCGAGGAAGTTGCAGAACTTGGGGATGTCGCGGCGGGTCGAGGGGTCGGTGGCGATGACCTTGAGCAGGCCGCCAGCGGCCAGGTTGCGCACGTGCTGGTGCAGCATCATCACCGGTTCCGGGCAGTTCAGGCCGGTGGCGTCGAGGATGGCGTCGGGGGTGAAATCGGTCATGGGGGACTCCGCAAATGATCGCTATTGTCGCGCATCGCGCGACGTGGTCCAAGCACCGCCTGTGAAGACGCGCCCTGCTCCTGCTCCTGCTCCTGCTCCTGCTCCTG
>NZ_JAWJYQ010000032.1:0-227 GCF_032971465.1 Pseudomonas sp. LSJ-87
TGATCTTGATCTTGATCTTGATCTTGATCTTGATCTTGATCTTGATCTTCGCGACTTCAGGAGGCCGAGCAGAGGGCTTGCGGAGGGAGGTGACGGGCATGGATGCCCGTCAAGCGCTGAGGCCCCATGGATGGGGCCTGCAGCGCGTACTCCCGGGAGCAAGACCGGCGCGAGGGAACCCCGGAGCGCAGCGCAGGGGCCGGATGATGGGAGCGCATGTACGGGTC